>PHCH01000101.1 GCA_002840785.1 Betaproteobacteria bacterium HGW-Betaproteobacteria-4
CGGTGATGACCAGCGAAATCTTCATGCCGTCCCAGAGGAAGGGCATGGCGCCGGGGATGGAGGACCAGTCGAATTCGTAAGTCATTATTTGCCTCCGATGTAGCCAGGGACGGCGATGCGTTTTTCAAACTTGTGCATCAGGGTCATCACGGTGACGTTGATGATGATGTAGGACAGCGTCACGGCAATGAAGGACTCGTAGGGCTGTGCCGTGTAATCGACCAGCTGGCGGCCCTGGGCGGCAAGTTCAAGGAGGCCGATGGTGGAGCAGACGGCGGAGTTCTTGAAGATGTTGAGGAATTCCGAGGTGAGTGGCGGGACGACCAGGCGGAAGGCCATCGGCAGCATCACGAAACGGTAGGTCTGGGCCAGCGTGAAACCGAGGGCCAGACCGGCGTTCTTCTGCCCCTTGGGCAGCGAATTGATGCCGGCGCGCACCTGCTCGGCGACGCGGGCGCTGGTGAACAGGCCGAGGCAGACCATCGAGGCGAGGAACTGCTGGAACACCGGATCGGACTGCTTGTAGGCATTGCCGATACTGGTCGGCAACAGTTCGGGCAGCACGAAATACCAGATGAACAACTGGACGAGCAGCGGCACGTTGCGGAACAGCTCGACATAAGCCGTGGCGATGCCGGCCAGCGTCTTGTTCGGCACCGTGCGCAGGACACCGACCAGCGCCCCGAGCAGCAGGGCGAGGACCCACGCGGTCAAGGACAGCGCGATGGTCATTTTGAAGCCGGCGAACATCCAGCCCAGATAGGTGTCGTCGCCGCTCGCGCTTGGCTGCAGGAAGACGCCCCAGTTCCATTGGTAAGCCATGATGGACTCCTCAAGGATATTTTTATTGCCCCTCCCCGCTGGCCGGCGAGGGGCCGCGGAGACTTATTCGAAAGCCTTGTCGTTCGGCGCCTTGAAGGCAGCCTTCATTTCATCCGAGAGCGGCATGTTGAGGTTCAGGCCCTTGGGCGGAATCAGCGCCTTGGTCAGCGCGGTATCGACCAGCTTCTTGAAGCCCGGGTCGTCCTTGCGCACCATGCAGCCGTAGGCTTCCTTGGACTGGGCGGTGCCGGTGACCATCCAGTCACCCGGCTTGCGGGCCTTGGCCATTTCGCCATAGAGCAGCGCATCGTCCATCATGAAGGCGACGGCGCGGCCAGTTTCCAGGGTCAGGAAGGCTTCGCCGTGATCCTTGGCGGAGATGACCTTCATGCCCATGCTCTTCTCTTCGTTCATCTTGCGGATCAGGCGCTCGGAGGTGGTGCCGGCGGTGGTCACCACGTTCTTGCCGGCGAGATCGGCGAAGTCCTTGATGCCGGAATCCTTCTTGGTCATCAGGCGGGTGCCGATGACGAAAATGGTGGTCGAGAAGCCGACCTGCTTCTGACGTTCGAGGTTGTTGGTCGTCGAGCCGCATTCGATGTCGACCGTGCCGTTCTGGATCAGCGTGATGCGATTGGCCGAGGTGACCGGCATCAGGCGGGTATCGACCTTGGCCAGCTTGAGTTCGCTCTTGATGCTGTCGACAACCTTGAGCATCAGTTCATGCGAATAGCCGATGACCTGCTGCTTGTCGTCGTAATACGAAAATGGAATCGACGATTCGCGATGACCGAGCGTGATGCTCCCGGTTTCCTTGATCTTCTTCAGGGTGGCAGATTCCTGGGCGTGAGCGGGGAAAGTGGCAACTGCGCTCAGGGCAGTGGCGAGTGCTGCAGCAATGGCAAGTCGTTTCATGTCGTCTCCTAGTTTTGGAAGAAGCCGTTGTCCGGCTCCGGTGGCATCTACTACGCAGCTAGCGTGCCAGAAAAACGAGCCAAGTACAAAAACGCAGTAGCCTGATTTATCGGGTATTTTTTCGCGCGCCGACGACGAGGGCGCCGGGTTTCCGTCACCCCCGGGCAACAGCCATCGGAATTCCGACAGTGCGGCCGTTTGCTACGGTCGACGCAAAAAAGCCGCCCTTTTTGCGGCGGCTCTTTCGGCACGGCGGACAGCCCGGGATCAATCGACCCGCGTATCCAGCCCCTGCTCGGCCAGTTCGGCGGCGCGCAGCACGGCGCGGGCCTTGTTCCGGGTTTCTTCCCATTCCGAGTGCGGGTCGGAATCGGCAACGATGCCGGCGCCGGCCTGAACATAGAGCTGCTTGTCCTTGACGACGGCGGTACGAATGGCGATGGCGATGTCCATGTCGCCATGGAAGCCGAGATAGCCGACGGCACCGGCGTAGATGCCGCGCTTGACCGGCTCGAGTTCGTCGATGATTTCCATGGCCCGCACTTTCGGCGCACCGGACACGGTGCCGGCCGGGAAGGTGGCGCGCAGGACGTCGAGCGCATCGAGCCCCGGTTGCAGGCGGCCTTCGACGTTGGAGACGATGTGCATGACGTGCGAGTAGCGCTCGACAATCATGTTTTCGGTGAGCTTGACGGTACCGACCTTGGCGACGCGACCGCAATCGTTGCGGCCGAGGTCGAGCAGTTGCGTGTGTTCGGCGCGTTCCTTTTCGTCGGCCAGCAGTTCGGCCGCCAGCGCGGCATCTTCTTCCGGCGAGGCACCGCGTTTGCGCGTGCCGGCGATGGGGCGGACGGTGACGCGGTCGCCTTCGAGGCGAACGAGAATTTCCGGCGAGGCGCCGACGACATGGAAGTCTTCGAAATCGAAGTAAAACATGTAGGGCGACGGGTTGAGGCTGCGCAGCGCCCGGTAGAGCGCCATCGGGCTGGCCGCGAAGGGCTTGGTCATGCGTTGCGACAGCACGACCTGCATGACATCGCCTTCGGTGATGTAGTCCTTGGCCTTGAGCACGGCCTGCTTGAAGGCCGCTTCGCCGAAGGTGGAGACGGCCGCTGCCGCGTGCGCCGGCTTTTCGCCCGGGATGGTGACCGGGGTGCGCAGCTTGGCGAGCAGTTCCATCAGGCGCGCCCGCGCCTTCTGGTAGGCGCCGGGGAAACCGGGTTCGGCATAGACGATCAGGGTGAGCTTACCGGACAGGTTGTCGACGACGGCGATTTCTTCGGAGAGGAGCAGGCCGATGTCCGGCGTGCCGATGTCGTCCGGCTTGTGGGTGCGGGTCAGCTTGGTTTCGACGTAGCGGATGGTGTCGTAGCCGAAGCAGCCGACCAGGCCACCGCAGAAGCGCGGCAGTCCGGTGCTGGGCGGAGCGCGGAAACGGGCCATGAACTTGCCGATGAAGTCGAGCGGATTGGTGTCGTCCTCGCGCTCGGCGACGCGGTTGCCGGTCAGCACCATGACCTGGTGGCCATTGACGACAATGCGCGTCGAAGCGGCCAGGCCGATGATCGAGTAGCGGCCGAAACGCTCGCCACCCTGCACCGATTCGAGCAGGTAGGTGTAGGGCGCGTTGGCCAGCTTGAGATAGATCGACAGCGGCGTGTCGAGGTCGGCAAACGTTTCCAGCGTAACGGGAATACGGTTGTAGCCTTGCGCGGCGAGCGCGTTGAATTCGGTTTCAGTCATGGGGAAGCCTCGAAAATGACAGGGTGTTGCGGTCTGGAGCGGTGCGCCGCGAGGGCGCGCGAAAGGAGATCAGGGGCGCCAGCGACGCCAACCTTGCCATTCGTTCCAGATACGCAGAGTCGTCATTTGTGTTTGAGGTCTTGAAAAGTGAGGGCTTGTTGGTAGGCAACAAGGAGGCTCGATACTAGCGCATCGCAATCGGCGCTGTCCACGGGCTTGCCTTCGTTGTAACCGTAGGGCACGCAGAAGGTCGGCGACGTTGAACAGGCGGCAGGCGTGCAGGATGGGTTCGGGGTGCGGCTTCTTGTGGGCGGTCGTATCGCCCGAAACCACCACATCGAAATAGTCAGCCAGTCCCATGCGGTCGAGCAGTTGCTCGGTGAACATGCCGGGCTTGTTGGTAACGACGCCCATCTTGAGGCCGCTGGCCTTCCAGGCATCCAGGCCGGGGATAACACCTTCGTAAATTTGGCAAAATTTCCCGTTGACCGTGGAATAGTGCCGCTTGAAGGACTCGATGGCGGCGTGCAGCGTCTCGTCCGTCGGCGGTTGCTCGTGGGTCAGGCAACGTTCAACAAGGACCGCCATGCCCTTGCCGACGAAGCTGTGCACCTCGGCCTGGCTACGCGGCGGGGCGCCGACGTCATTGAGCATCAGGCGACAGGCTTCGGCCAGATCGGCGATGGTGTCGAGCAGCGTACCGTCGAGGTCGAAGGTGACAGAGTGGAAGTGCATCAGACTTTGGCCAGTTCGCTGCGCAGCGCGCCGATGATCGTATCGTAGCGATGCGGGTCGCTGTCCTTGCCGGCACCATAGACTGCGGAACCGGCGACGAAGGCGTCAACGCCGGCACGGGCGATTTCGGCAATGTTGGCGGTGTTTACGCCGCCGTCAATTTCAAGGCGGATGCGCCGACCGCTTTCCTTTTCATAGGCGTCGAGCTTGGCGCGCGCCTGCCTGGCCTTGGCCAGCGTACCGGGAATGAACTTTTGGCCGCCGAAACCGGGATTCACGCTCATGAGCAGGATGACGTCAATCTTGTCGAGGACGTAATCCATGTAATCGAGCGGCGTCGCCGGGTTGAAAACCAGGCCACCTTTACAGCCGGCATCGCGAATCAGCGACAGGCTGCGATCAACGTGATCCGAGGCTTCCGGGTGGAAGGTGATGATATTGGCCCCGGCCTTGGCAAAATCGGGGATGATGCGATCTACCGGCTTGACCATGAGATGCACGTCGATCGGCGCCGTGGTGCACGGGCGAATGGCCTCGCACACCAGCGGACCGATGGTCAGGTTGGGAACATAATGGTTGTCCATCACGTCGAAGTGAATCCAGTCGGCGCCCGAGGCAATGACGTTGGCCACTTCTTCGCCCAACTTGGCGAAATTGGCAGACAGTATGCTCGGCGCAATGACGTAATCTTTAGCTGACATGATGTTTCCCTGAACAAGAACAGATAGACGAAATTATCACATGCCCGACACCGACAAGTACCAAATCGAAATTCGTCCCATGCCGCAGTTCATCCCGGAACAGTCCGACCCGGAAAATCACCGCTACATCTTTGCCTACACGATCACCATCAAGAATATCGGCAAGGTACCGGCCCAACTGGTTTCCCGGCACTGGATCATCACCGACGGCAACAACGAGGTCCAGGAAGTGCGCGGCCTCGGTGTCGTCGGCAAGCAACCGCTGCTGCAGCCGGGCGAAAGTTTTCAATACACCAGCGGCTCGTCGCTGACGACGCCCATCGGCACGATGAAGGGGGCTTACCAGATGGTGGCCGAGGACGGCACGCATTTCGAGGCCGAGATTCCGGAGTTCGTCCTGGCCAGCCCGCGCGCCCTGCACTGAGCCTGTTTTGAGTCTGAAACACAGCTACACGCTGATCGCCCCGTTCTACGATGCAGCGATTGCCCGGGCCACGCATGCCGCCCGGGCGCGCAGCCTGTCGGCTCTGCCGCAGGAGGCCGGAAAGGTTCTGCTGGCCGGCGTCGGCACCGGGCTCGACTTGCCGCACCTGCCACCGCAACACCATTACGTCGGCCTCGACCTGAACCAGGCCATGCTCCGTCGCGCCCTGCCCCGGAGCGGCCACGTCGATTTTGTGCCGATTCAGGGCGACGCCCAGCGCCTGCCGTTTGCCGATGCCTCGTTCGACAGCGCCGTGCTGCACCTGATCCTGGCCGTCGTGCCGCAGCCGGCCCATTGCTTCGCGGAAATCGAGCGGGTGCTCAAACCCGGCGGACAGGTCCTCGTTTTCGACAAGTTTTTGCGCCGGGGGCAACCGGCCATTCTGCGCCGGCTGATCAACCCGCTGGTGCGCCGGGTGGCGACGCGGCTCGATGTGGTTTTTGAAGAATTGCTCAGCGAAGCGCCCAGCCTGAGGCTGGAGCACGACCAGTCAGCCCTGGCTGGCGGCTGGTTCCGGATGATCCGGCTCAGGAAGCTCTGACGGCAACGGCTCGGGCGGAAGTTCAGGCTCGTCCTTGCCGAGCGCATCTTCGATCCAGGCCAGGGTCAACGTGTAGGTCACGGCCAGCACGACCGGGCCGACAAAGATGCCGATCAGGCCGAAACTCAGCATGCCTCCGATGACGCCGGCAAAAATCAGCAGCAAGGGCAAGTCGGCGCCCCGCTTGATCAACATCGGCCGGAGAAAGTTGTCGAGGCTGCCGACGATCACGCTCCACACCAGCAAGGCCGTCGCCCAGCCGGTATCGCCCATCCAATACATCCAGCCGACTGCCGGCAGCATGATCAGCATCGGCCCGATCTGGGCGATGCACAGCATGAGCATGACGGCCGAAAGCAGCGAGGCAAACGGCACCCCGGCAACGGCCAGGCCAAGACCGCCGAGCACGGTCTGCACGATGGCGGTAACGCCAACACCGAGCGCCACGCCACGAATCGCCTGACCGGCCAGGACGATCGAATTTTCGCCACGCTCGCCGGCCAGCCGGCGGCCAAAACGCCGCGCCAGGCGCGCCCCGGCTTCGCCGCCGGAGTAGAGAATGGCGGCTATCGTCACGACCAGCAAAAACTGGATCAGCATGCCTCCGACACCACCCACCTGAGCGAGTACCCACTTACCCGTATCGGCGGCATAGGGCGTCACTTTGGCGACGATGCCAGTCGAACCTGCCGCATCGAGCTGCGCCCACCCTGCAGCAATGCGCTCACCAACCAGCGGGACCGTTTTGACCCAGGTTGGCGGCGGAGGAAGGCCGTTGGCAGCAAACGATTTGCCTGCTACGGTCAACTGCTCGGAATGGTCAAAAATGGTGTCGATAGCCAGCCATAACGGCAGCACTAGGAGCAGCAACATGGCCAGCGACATGATCGCCACCGCCGGCCCACGCCGATTGCCCAACCGCACTTCCAGCGACCTGAACAGCGGCCAGGTGGCAACCACGATCATCACCGCCCAGACCGTCGCCGCCAGGAAGGGCAGCAAGACCCAGAGCGACAGGCCGATCAGCCCGAGGATGCAGAGGATGGCCAGCGTGTTGCGTGCCAGGTCGCGGCGGATTTCAGTCATTTTGTTTCGATTCCGAAAAGGAATCAGCTGCGGTAGTCGGCGTTGATCTTCACGTAATCGTAGGAAAAATCGCAGGTGTAGACGCTGGCTTTGGCAGCGCCGCGGCCAAGATCAACGCGCACCGTGATTTCAGCCTGCGCCATGACGCGGGCGCCGTCCTCTTCCTTGTAGGCTGCCGCCCTGCCCCCCTGTTCGGCGACCAGAACGTCATCAAGCCAGACCTTGACGCCATCGACGTCGAGATCGGCGATGCCGGCGTAGCCGACGGCCGCCAGAATGCGGCCGAGATTGGGGTCGGAGGCGAAGAAGGCGGTCTTGACCAGCGGCGAGTGGCCGATGGCGTAGCCGACCTTGCGACACTCTTCGATATCCTTGCCACCCTGCACGGCCACGGTGATGAACTTGGTCGCACCCTCGCCGTCACGCACGATGGCCTGGGCCAGTTCGACCGAGACGGCGATGATCGCCGCCTTGACCTCGGCCCAGCCGGCATCGTTTTCGGATGCAAAGCTGGCGCCCGACTGGCCGGTGGCGATCATCACGTAGGAATCATTGGTCGACGTATCGCCATCGACGGTGATGCAGTTGAACGAAGCATCGGCTGCTTCCTTGACCAGCTTGTCGAGCAGCGACTGGGCGATGCCGGCGTCGGTGGCGAGGAAGCCCAGCATGGTCGCCATGTTCGGCCTGATCATGCCGGCGCCCTTGGAGACGCCCGAAATTGTCACTTTTTTCCCGTTGACCGTAACAATCCGCGAAGCGGCCTTGGCGACCGTATCGGTGGTCATGATGCCGTGCGCCGCAGCATGCCAGTTGTCGGCCTTGAGGTCGCCGAACACCGCCGGCAAGCCGGCCTTGATGCGGTCAACCGGCAAAAGCTCGAGAATGACACCGGTCGAGAAAGGCAGCACCTGCCCGGCCGAAACGCCAAGCAATTCGCCGACCGCCTCGCAGGTTTCCTGCGCCGCCAGACGTCCCGGCTCGCCGGTCCCGGCGTTGGCGATGCCGGTATTGACGACCAGCGCCCGGATTTCGTTGCCGGCCGCCAGGTGCTTGCGGCAGATCTGCACCGGCGCCGCACAGAAACGGTTTTGCGTAAATACGCCGGCGACCGTGCAGCCGGCATCAAGCGCCACGAGCGTCAGGTCGCGACGGCTTTTCTTGCGGATCTCGGCCTCGGCAACACCGAGACGAACCCCGGCGACCGGGAAAAGTTGATCGGCGGCGGGGGTGGCGTAATTGACTGGCATGGAAGGATCCAGGATCGAGTTGATAGGATAGAGGCCAGCGAATGGCTGGCCTCTTGATTGTGCTAACAGCTAACGACCAATAACTAACGACTAGCTAAGTTTGCCGTGGCAGTGCTTGTATTTCTTGCCCGAACCGCAGGGACAGGGATCGTTGCGCCCAACCTTCGGCCCGCTGTCGGCCGGCTGTTGCGGCGGCGCCTCATCGCCGTCGCCGAGCGCCTCGTCAAAGCCGGCATGCTGGTACTGAACGTTCTGCACATCGGCGTGCGGCGCGGTTTCCTCGACATCTTCCGGCGAACGAATCTGCACGGTGAAGACAATGCGGGTCACCTCCTTGCGCACCTGGTCGAGCAGACCTTCAAACAGTTCGAAGGCCTCGCGCTTGTATTCCTGCTTCGGGTTTTTCTGGGCATAGCCACGCAGATGGATGCCCTGACGCAGATGATCGAGCGCCGCCAGATGTTCCCGCCAGTGCGAATCGAGGCTCTGCAGCATGACGTTGCGTTCGAACTGCTGGAAATTCTCGGCACCGACCAGGTCGACCTTGGCCCGATAAACCTCGTCAGCCTCCTTGGTGATGCGCTCGAGGATTTCCTCGTCGGACAGCGTCGGCTCGTCCCTGAACCACTGGGCAACCGGTGCATTGATGAGCAGATCGGTAGCTAGCGCGCGCTCGAGGCCTTCCATGTCCCACTGCTCTTCGACCGACTCGGCCGGCACATAGGTGCGGAAGACATCGGCGATGACGCTCTGGCGCATGGCGGTGATGGTTTCGGAAATATCGTCCGTTTCCAACAGTTCGTTGCGCTGCTGGTAGATCACCTTGCGCTGGTCGTTGGAGACGTCGTCGTACTCCAGCAACTGCTTGCGGATATCGAAATTGCGGGCCTCAACCTTGCGCTGGGCCGACTCCAGCGAGCGGGTGACGAGCGGATGCTCGATCGCCTCGCCTTCCGGCATCTTGAGCTTGTCCATGATGGCGCGCAGGCGCTCGCCGGCGAAGATGCGCAAAAGCGGATCGTCGAGCGACAGGTAGAAGCGCGACGAACCGGCGTCGCCCTGACGACCGGCGCGGCCGCGCAACTGGTTGTCGATACGACGCGACTCGTGACGCTCGGAGCCGATGATGTGCAGACCGCCGGCGGCCAGCACGGCATTGTGCACCTCCTGCCACTCGGTCTTCATCGCGGCAGCCTTCTGTTCGCGTTCGGCCACGGGCAGCGACTCGTCGTCGCGAATGGCAGCCAGTTGCTTCTCGACATTGCCGCCGAGCACGATGTCGGTACCGCGACCGGCCATGTTGGTAGCGATGGTCACCATCCCCGGCCGACCGGCCTGAACGACGATTTCGGCTTCGCGGGCGTGCTGCTTGGCGTTCAAAACCTGATGCGCCAGCTTTTCCTTGTCGAGCAAGCCGGAGAGCAGTTCCGAAGCCTCGATCGAGGTCGTACCGACCAGCACCGGCTGGCCGCGCTTCGAGCAATCCTTGATGTCGGCGATGATCGCGGCGTGCTTTTCATCGGCCGTCTTGTAGACCAGGTCGTTCATGTCCTTGCGGACCATCGGACGATGGGTCGGGATAACGACCGTTTCCAGGCCGTAGATCTGGTGGAACTCGTAAGCTTCGGTATCGGCCGTACCGGTCATCCCGGCCAGCTTGTTGTACATCCGGAAGTAGTTCTGGAAGGTGATCGAGGCCAGCGTCTGGTTCTCGGCCTGGATCTTCACGCCTTCCTTGGCCTCAACGGCCTGATGCAGGCCATCGGACCAGCGACGCCCGACCATCAGACGACCGGTAAATTCGTCAACGATGATGACTTCACCGTTCTGCACAACGTAGTGCTGGTCCTTGTGGAACAGCGTCATGCCGCGCAGCGCGGCATTCAGATGGTGCATCAGCGTGATGTTGGCGGCATCGTAAAGGCTGGAGCCCTCGGCCAGCAGGCCATGCTCGGCGAGCAACTGCTCGGCATGCTCGTAACCGGTTTCGGAAAGGTGAACCTGATGCCCCTTTTCGTCCACCCAGTAATCGCCCTCGTCCTTCTCTTCCATCGCCCGCGTCAGATTGGGGACGACGTCCTTCATGCGCAGGTAGAGATCGGTGTGATCTTCGGCCTGGCCGGAAATGATCAGCGGGGTGCGCGCTTCGTCGATGAGGATCGAGTCCACTTCGTCGACGATGGCGAAATTCAGGGACCGCTGCACGCGCTCACCGGCCGTGTAGACCATGTTGTCGCGCAGGTAATCGAAGCCGAACTCGTTATTGGTGCCGTAGGTAATGTCGGCCGCGTAGGCCGCCTGCTTGGCCTCGTGATCCATCTGCGACAGATTGACGCCGACGGTCAACCCGAGAAAACGGTGCAAACGCCCCATCCAGTCGGAGTCGCGTGTCGCCAGATAGTCGTTGACCGTGATGACATGGACCCCCTTGCCGGAAATAGCATTGAGGTAGGCTGGCAGCGTACCGACCAGCGTCTTGCCTTCGCCGGTCCGCATTTCGGCGATCTTGCCATCGTGCAGGACCATGCCGCCGATCATCTGGACATCGAAGTGACGCATGCCCAGCGCCCGCACACCGGCTTCGCGAACCACCGCAAAAGCCTCGGGCAAGAGCGCGTCGAGTGATTCGCCATTGGCATGGCGCTGACGGAATTCATCCGTTTTGGCACGCAAAGCCTCGTCACTAAGAGCCTGCAAGGCAGGCTCAAACGCATTGATGCGCTTGACCGTCTGGGCGTATTGTTTGATCAGCCGATCGTTGCGGCTGCCGAAAATCTTTTTGAGTAGTCCGGATATCATCGCGAAGGGATAGGGTTTGCGCAGTGCGTGACGACCTAAGTCAAGTGAAGTCGTCGCGGCCTAACGGCGCCTGACCAGCGCGTACTCATCACCCTGCTTGAGGAAATGGGCCGGATTCTGGGCAACGCCCAGCATGCGTACCTCAAAATGCAGATGCGGCCCGGTCGACCGGCCGGTCGACCCCACCGCCCCGATGTTGTCGCCTCGCCTGACCAGCATGCCAGGCGCAACGTCAAGACGTGACAGATGGGCATAACGCGAGATCAGCCCATCGCCATGATCGATATCGATCATGTTGCCGAATTCCGGATGCGTGGCGGCGACGAGCACGACACCATCAGCAGCAGCGACCACCGGCGCCCCTGCTTCGGCAGCAAAATCGAGGCCATCATGCCGGGCGCGCAGACCGGCGATCGGGTCGATACGCGGGCCGAAAGGAGAGCCCAGCACAGCATCCTTGACCGGCAAGGTGGTTGGCAACAAACGATCCTTGACCCGTTTCTCGAGCAGCTTGAACTCGAGGAAAGCGAGATCGTCGTTATGCTGCTCGACATCACCGGCCAGGCGATCGATCTCCTGCTGCAATTCGTCGGAGGATAGGGGCGCCGCCAGGTAAGGGCCGCCCTGCCCGGGCTTTGCAGCTTCCGGCACCTTCTCGCGTTTGACCCCGGCTAGGCCGGAGACCCGCTCGCCCAGCGAGTCGAGCTGAAGCACCCGGCCCTGCAACTCGCCAAGACGTGTTGCCATGAGCTGTAGATTGTTTTCCAGATAAGCCCGCGTCTTCCTGGTCTCTTGTTGCTGCAGGGAGAGCATCAGATCTTCAACCAACGGCAGGCGCAGGTGAACCGACAGCCAGGAGAACGTATAACGGGCCTGAGCACTACCTCGACAAAGACGCCGCCGCCGGCCGGGTGATGGCCCATGCACGGCTGTTGCTCAAGCTTTCACGACGCTTCGAAGCGGTCGCCCCGACCGGGCTACGCCACTCCGCTCACGTTGCCAATTACAAGTTGGGGACAATCATTATCCACGCCGATAACGGCGCAGTCGCAGCCAAGATTCGCCAGTTAAGTCAGCGCCTTAGCAACGAATTATCAAAAGGAGGGACGGAGTGTAGCGGCATCGAGGTGAAAGTTCAACCCCGCCAAATTCCTTCTCAAACAATAAGTTCCACGCAAAAGCCGCTTTCCGCCACGGCTTTTTGCACACTGCAGACAACGGCTGAAAGCCTGCCCGAGGGACCACTCCGGAATGCCCTCGACAACCTGCTGAAGCGCGCCGCTAAACGGGAAGAATCGCCAGACGCTCAATGAACATGAGGGCGAACACGAGCAGCGCGAAAAGAATCCCGTATTTGAGCAGGCGGCCACTCAAGCCCAGGTAATAGCGATTGCCGGTGAATGTGTAGATCAGCAGGCTGACGCCAATGCCGATTACCAGGATGGCCGCCAGCAGTCGCAGCAGCCACATTTCAGCTTACGCCGCCTGGGCGAGCCAGCGCGTTACACCACTCGGTGCGTACTCCGCCTGCTCGAAGGTCGCAATTTCCCAACAGTCCTGCTGTTCGAGCAGCGTGCGGGCCAGTTGGTTGTTCATGGCGTGGCCGCCCTTGTGCGACGAATAAGCGGCGAGCAACGGATGACCGAGCAGGTAGAGATCGCCGATGGCGTCGAGAATCTTGTGTTTGACGAACTCGTCACCGTAACGCAGGCCGTCCTGGTTGAGGACGCGGAATTCGTCGAGAACGATGGCGTTTTCCAGGCCACCGCCGAGGGCGAGGCCATTTTCACGCAGGTATTCGACTTCCTGCATGAAACCGAAGGTTCGGGCGCGCGAGACTTCGCGGGTATAGGATTGCTCGGCAAAATCGATCTCGGCCTTCTGGGCGGATTTGTCGATAGCCGGATGATTGAAAACAATGGAAAACGTCAGACGATAACCGTCGTAAGGTTCGAAACGCGCCCATTTGTCACCATCGCGAACTTCGATGGGCTTGGTAACGCGAATGAATTTCTTGGCAGCGTTCTGTTCCTCAATGCCAGCCGACTGGATCAGAAAAACGAACGGTGAAGCCGACCCGTCGAGGATGGGCACTTCGGGCGCATCCAGGTCAATCCAGGCATTGTCGATGCCGAGGCCGGCGAGGGCCGACATCAGGTGTTCGATGGTTCCAACCTTGACCCCGTCCTTTTCGAGACAGGAGCACATGCGCGTATCGCCGACCATGAAAGCCTTGGCGGGGATATCGAGCGGCTCGGGCAGGTCGACGCGACGGAAGACGATGCCGGTATCCGGGGCAGCCGGGCGCAGGGTCAGGTTGACCTTGACTCCGCCATGGAGGCCGACGCCGGAGGCGCGGATGACTGTCTTCAACGTGCGTTGCTTGAGCATGCTAAGTGCTTGAATGATTGGGGAAGGTGACGGATTGTAGCACAAGCCGTCACCACCCTTTTTCAGAGAGAGTCACGTTGCTACCGCCGCGCTGACCGCGTCCGCGCAAGACCGCCGGCACGTCCAGATGCGAATAATCCGGAGTGGAGCCGAATGCCACGGCGTCGCTGGTGCCCGTAGCCTGAACCAGGACCGGCTGGGTAAATACTTCCGGCTGGCGGGCGCGGACGGCGGCCGCCTGGCCGAGACCGGTGGCGACGACGGTGACGCGCAGGGCGTCGCCCATCAGTTCGTCATAAACGGCGCCGAAAATGATGTGGGCGTCTTCGGCCGCGAAGGCCTTGACGGTGTTCATCACTTCGTTGACTTCCTTCATCTTGAGGCCGCCCTTGGAGGCGGTGATATTGACCAGCACGCCACGGGCGCCGGACAGATTGATGCCTTCGAGCAGCGGCGAGGCAACGGCCTGCTCGGCGGCGATGCGGGCGCGATCGACGCCGGCAGCAGCCGAGGAGCCCATCATGGCGCGGCCCATTTCACCCATGACGGTGCGGACGTCTTCGAAGTCGACGTTGACCAGACCCGGGTAGGTAATGATTTCGGCGATACCGCCAACGGCATTTTTCAGGACGTCGTCAGCCGCCCGGAAGCAATCGTCGACATCGGCGTCGTCGCCCATGACTTCCATGAGCTTGTCATTGAGGATGACGATCAGCGAATCGACGTGCTTGGAGAATTCGGCGATGCCGGCTTCGGCCGACTTCATGCGCTTGTTGCCTTCGAAGCTGAACGGCTTGGTGACCACGCCAACGGTCAGAATGCCCATTTCGCGGGCGATTTCGGCGACGACCGGGGCTGCGCCGGTGCCCGTGCCGCCACCCATGCCGGCGGTAATGAAGGCCATGTGAGCGCCTTCCAGCGAAGCACGAATTTCGTCGCGGTGCGCATCGGCGGCGGCCTGGCCGGCTTCCGGCTTGGCACCGGCACCGAGGCCGGTCTTGCCGAGCGACAGCTTGCTCGATGCGGCATTGCGGCTGAGCGCCTGGGCATCGGTGTTGGCGGCGATGAATTCAACGCCGCTGACGCCTTCGCGAATCATGTGCTCGATGGCATTGCCACCGGCACCACCTACGCCGAATACCTTGATGATGGTACCGCCTTCTTCGTCTTTCTCGATAATTTCAAACATGACTACCTCCTCTGAAAAAACTGTTCAACAACAAATCAAAAATTCTTGGCAAACCATGACTTCATGCCGTCAAAGACGTCCTTGAAGCCCTCGGCATGTGGAAGATTTCCTCGCCCAGTTCGACCATGCCGGGCATGACGCTGGCACCGCCGGTCAGGACGATGCCGGACGACAGCACCTCCTCGAAACCGGCCCGGCGCAGCTCGTTCTGGATCAGCTCGTAAAGTTCTTCGACGCGCGGCTGGATGACGTCGGCCAGGGCGCGACGGCTCAACTTGCGGCTCGGCCGGTCATCGACGCCGGCGACTTCCATGTTCTCGGCGGCATCGGCCAGTTGCGACAGGGCGCAACCGTACTTGCACTTGATGTCTTCGGCTTCGCGGGTCGGCGTGCGCAGCGCCATGGCGATGTCGTTGGTGACCTGGTCGCCGGCGATGGGAATCACCGACGTATGGCGGATGGCGCCCTGCGTCCACACGGCGATGTCTGTCGTGCCGCCGCCGATGTCGATGAGGCAGACGCCGAGATCCTTTTCATCCTCAGAGAGCACGGCATAACTGGAAGCCAGCGGCTGCAGCACGAGGTCGTTCACTTCCAGACCGCAGCGCCGCACACACTTGACGATGTTCTGGGCCGCCGATACGGCGCCGGTGACGATGTGCGTCTTTACTTCGAGGCGCATGCCGCTCATGCCGATCGGCTCGCGGATGCCGTCCTGGCCATCGATGACGAATTCCTGCGTGAGAATGTGCAGGATTTCCTGATCGGCCGGGATCGGCATGGCCTTGGCGGTTTCGATGACGCGCTCGACGTCGGCCTGGGTGACTTCCTTGTCCTTGATCGCCACCATGCCGTTCGAGTTGAAGCTCTTGATGTGGCTGCCGGCGATGCCGGTGTACACGTTGGTCACCTTGCAGTCGGCCATCAACTCGACTTCCTGCACGACCCGGCTGATGGTGTGCACGGTGTCCTCGATGTTCACCACGACGCCCTTCTTGAGGCCGCGCGAATCCTGCGAGCCCATGCCGATAACGTTGAGATTGCCTTCCTGGTTGATCTCGGCGACCAGCGCGACGATCTTCGACGTCCCGATGTCCAGCCCCACCACCAGATCCTTGTTGTCCCTGCTC
>PHCH01000102.1 GCA_002840785.1 Betaproteobacteria bacterium HGW-Betaproteobacteria-4
GATGGCGCCGGTCAGGGGAGAAAACTTGGGGAGATTGCTGACGCTCATGATCCGGAAATCCAGCCTGCTGAAAAGGTGAAATTATCCGGGAAAACCCTCGTTTTGGGTAGGGTGGAAGGCCAATAAGGCAGGCTTTTCAGGCCTGCCTTTGATCACTTTTACTGAATCTTGGGGTCAAAATTAATCATCATCAGGATGCCCTGGCCGCCGCCAAAGCTGCCGCCGGTGTAGGCAACGCTACCCTGGCCGGCATAGACCGCTTCGTAGCGATGGCTGTCGCCGCCAAAGTAGAAGGGAATCCAGGCCTTGGCTGTGACGTAGCCTCGAATGTTCGATGTCGTACCAAGGATGCGCTCGACTTCGGACTGATGCATGCCGATCTGCAGTTTGGCCCACTTGCTGCCCGGAGGAATGCTGCCGTAAACCTCGCCGTCGAAAGTGCCGTCCTTCGATTTGACCACGCAAGGATTGCAGGCTTTGCCCGCAGTACTTTCCTTGGCCGCCGGAGCAGGAGCCGGTGCAGCAGCTGCGGTCTGCGGTTTGGCCGGTTCGCAATCGACGGGAACCGATTTTGCGTTCTGGGAAGCTTTTTTGCTCGTTTTCTTGGTCTTTTTGCTGCTCTTTTTCTTGGCCACAGGCTCGGGCGGACACTCAGGCTTGGCAGCAACCGGGGCGGCAGCTGGCGTGCTTGCCGTTGCCTGAGGCTCGGGCGCAGGCTCTGCCGGTTTCGGCTCGTTGCTCTTGCAGCCAGCCAGCAGGGTGCCGGTTACCAGGAGAAGTGCAAGGCTCAATTTTTTCATCGCTGTGTCCTATGCGGTGTCGGATTTGTGAATGTATCAGTTCAGTTGGCGTGATAGCCAGTGACGCGGTCTACCTCGTTTTTGGATCCGAGGATGACCGGCACACGCTGGTGAAGTCTCTCCGGCTGGATGTCGAGTATGCGCTGGCGTCCGGTAGTTGCCGCTCCGCCGGCCTGCTCGATGAGCATGGCCATCGGGTTGGCTTCGTACATCAGGCGCAGCTTGCCGCCCTGCGCCTTGAGCTTGCTGTCGAGCGGATACATGAAAATGCCACCGCGCGTCATGATGCGGTGCACATCAGCCACCATCGAGGCAACCCAGCGCATGTTGTAGTCCTTGCCCAGCGGGCCTTCCTTGCCGGCTTGCATTTCGGTGACGTAGCGCTGGACCGGCGCTTCCCAGAAGCGCTGGTTGGCCATGTTGATGGCGAATTCCTTAGTGTCGGCCGGAATTTGCACGTTTTCCTGGGTCAGGATGAACTGCCCCTGCTCGCGATCGAGGGTAAATACGGCAACGCCGTCGCCGACGGTGAGGACGAGCAATGTGGTCGGGCCGTAAACCGCATAGCCGGCCGCAACCTGCGCCGTTCCCGGTTGCAGGAAGGCGGCTTCGGCCGCTTCGGGGGTCGACAGGTCGGCGCCCTCGGGGCACTTGAGTACCGAGAAAATGGTGCCGATCGAGACATTGACGTCGATGTTCGACGAGCCGTCGAGCGGGTCGAAGGTCAACAGGTACTCGCCCTGCGGATAGCGGTGGGGGACCAGGTGCGGCAGGTCCATTTCCTCGGAGGCCATGGCGGCAAGGTGGCCGCCCCATTCGTTGGCATCAAGCAGGATGTCGTTGGACAGCACATCGAGCTTCTTCTGCGCTTCGCCCTGCACATTGTCGCTGCCGGCTTCGCCAAGCACGCCGCCCAACCCGCCCTTGCCAATGGCGATGGAAATGGCCTGGCAGGCGCGCGAAACAATTTCGATCAGGAACTTGAGGTCGCCGGTGATGACGCCCTTGCTGCGTTGCTCTTCGGTGAGATAGCGTGCCAGCGTGCGCTGTGCCATGAGAACCCCTGCTTCAATGACAAAAGCGCGATTTTACTCTGCCGGGCTCACGGCGTGCAGGAAGCTGAAGGCGGCAGCGCTATACAGCGGCTTGCTGAACAGGTAACCCTGAACTTCGTCGCAACCGTTGGTGCGCAGGAGTTCAAGCTGGTCTTCGGTTTCGACCCCCTCGGCGATGACCTTCAGGCCGAGCGAATGGGCCAGGGCGATGGTGCCGAAGGCGATCGCCCGGTCGTTGAGGTCAGTCTCGATGTCGGCGACGAATGAACGGTCGATTTTGAGGTGGTCGATCGGGAAAAGCTTGAGGTAGGCCAGCGAGGAGTAACCGGTGCCGAAGTCGTCGATGGCCAAGGTGACCCCCATGCCACCGAGACGCTCGAGAATGTGAATGGCTTCCTGCGGATTTTCCATGACCGAACTCTCGGTGATTTCGAGTTCGAGCAGCTCAGCCGGCAGGCCGGACAAGGTCAGCGCATTGGCGACGGTTTCGCAGAAATCGCGGCGGCGCAACTGCCGGGCCGAGACGTTGACGGCGATGCGCATGGGCTTGAGCCCGGCATCGATCCACCGTTTCATTTCACGACAGGCGGTAGCGAGTACCCACTCACCGATCTCGATAATGATCCCGGTTTCTTCCGCCACCGGGATGAAGCGGTCGGGCGAGATCATGCCTTCGGTCGGGTGATGCCAGCGGATCAGGGCTTCGACGCCTGTCGGGCACCGGTCGCCGGCGAGAAACTGTGGCTGGAAGCAGAGTTCGAGTTCGTTGCGGGCGATGGCGTGGCGCAACTTGTGCTCGATGTTCAGGCGCTCCGAGGTGATCAGGTTCATCTCGCTGGCGAAAAACTGGAAGTTATTCCGGCCGGCAGCCTTGGCGTGGTACATCGCCGTGTCGGCATTTTTCAGGATGGTGTCACCATCCGGACCGTCGTCGGGAAAGACGCTGATACCGATTGACGGGCTGGTATGCAGTTCGTGGCCGTTGGCCTCGATGGCCGAGGACAGCGCACTGATGGCTTTGCCGGCAACGATCGCGGCGTCGGCGGCAGAGGCGATGCCGGGCAGGATGATGACGAATTCGTCGCCGCCCAGACGGGCGACGAAATCGGTTTCGCGGACGACTGCAGACAAGCGGCAGGCCACCTCGCGCAACAACTCGTCGCCGATCTGGTGGCCGAGGGTGTCATTGATGATCTTGAAGCGGTCGAGGTCGAGGAACATCATGGCGATCTTCCAGCCATGGCGGCGGGCCTCGGGCAGCAACTGGGCGAGGCGCGTGAGCAGCGACATGCGGTTGGGCAGGCCGGTCAGCGCATCGTGCTGGGCGATGTGCCGCATGCGCTCCTCGGACTGCTTGCGTTCCGTGATGTCAGCGAGGATCCAGACGTAGTGGGCCGGCAGGCCGCTTTGCGGGTCATCGACGCGGTTGACCCGGGTTCCGGCGGGAAAACGGTCGCCATTTTTGCGGGTGATTTCGAGTTCGCCCTGCCAGGATGCGCTCAGGACGAGATCGCGTTCGAAAGCATCCTGTGTTTGTCCGTCGTCCAGGGTAATCAGCCCGTAGACGGTCTGTCCGACCAGTTCGAAGGTTTCATAGCCGGTCATCTGGGTGGTGGCCGGATTGATCGACAGGATACGGTGCGCCTCGTCGGTGAAGATGATGCCGGCCGGGGTGTGGGTATAGACTTTTTGCGCCAGTTGCTCGCGTTCGGCGCTGGCGCGCTGCTCCGAAATGTCGGTATAGGTGGTGATGAATCCGGCCGCCTGCCCGTCAATGAGCAGGGGTTCGTTCTGGATCAGGTAGGAGCGCCCGTTGGGGCGGGTTTCTTCAAAATGCTGGGCCTCGAATTTGCCGATCCGCGCGGTAATGCGGTTGACCAGATCTTCGCAATCGCCTTGCCCGTAATCGCCGCGGCTGACCGGGATACGGATGATGTCGGAGAAATGGATGCCGTCGTGAACGGAGTCCGGCGGCAGGGCGAGGGCCTCGATGAAACCTCGGTTCCAGACACGCAGGTGCAGGCTCTCGTCGAATACGCTGATGCCTTGGGGCATGCGGGATACGACAGACTGCAGGTAGGTCAGCTGGCGTCGCATGGCGACGATTGGTTGCGAGGGGGCGTCCGATGTGTTCAACGAAGGTGACAGACAAAAAAACGATTGCGAATCATAGCCCAGGCTTCAAGGTATGGCCATTGATGCAGGTGGTTTTTTCATTTCGATAAGTTTTTGCTATATCTGCCATTTTATCGAGCAGCCAATTGATGCAGTCTGCTCGCGTGGGCCGTCGCCGCAACGGGCAATTTCGCACATCGCTTCATAGAGTTCGCGTCGTGCCTCGGCCGGCGCGGGGTTTCTGCCGGAGGCATCGAGGCGGCCGCGGTATTGCAGTTCGAGCCTGGCGTTGTAGCCGAAGAAGTCCGGGGTGCACACGGCGCCGTAGGCCCGGGCGACGGCCTGGGTTTCGTCGTAGAGATAGGGAAACGGAAAGGCCAGTTCGCTTGCCCAGCGCGCCATCGATTTTGGCGAATCTTCCGGGTAGACCGTGACATCGTTGCTCATGATCGCGACGCAGCCGATGCCTTCCCCGGCAAGGTCGTGGCAATCGCGGATCAGGCGGTCGATGATCGCCTTGACGTAGGGGCAATGGTTGCAGATGAACATCACGAGCAGCCCGTTCGGGCCGCGGCAACTGGCCAGCGTGTGGCGTTTGCCATCGACGCCGGGCAGATCGAAGTCGACGGCCGGTCGGCCAAAATCACAGACGGGTGGGTTCAAAGCGACCATGTTTCTCCACTCCAAAACGCATTTCGCCCATAATAGCACCGATGAATTTGCCTCGTTTTTACTGCCGAGAAGCCCTCTCTCCGGGGGCTCAGGGCGCCGATGGTCCTTTTCGATGGTCGTGGCGGTGAGTATCCGGCGCATATCGAACGCATCGAGCGCGACCGGGTGATGGCCGTGCTCGGTGCCTGGAAAGAAACCGAGCGCGAGTCGCCGCTCGCCATTACGCTGGTTCAGGCCCTGCAGGCCGGCGACAAGATGGATTTCACCATTCAGAAAGCCGTCGAGCTTGGCGTTCGCCACATCGTGCCGGTCGAGAGCCGGCGTAGTGTCTTGCGCCTGGCCGGCGAGCGGGCCGGCAAGCGGGTGGCGCACTGGCAAGGGGTGGTTGCCTCGGCTTGCGAGCAATGTGGCCGCAACCAGGTGCCCTTGGTGGCGCCGCTGGAAAAGCTGGAGAACTGGCTGGCCAGGCCGGCGCCGGGTGCCATGCGCCTGATGCTGGCGCCGGATGCCGAGCAGACGCTGGCTTCGATTCAGCCTGCCGGCGAGGTTCAACTGCTGATCGGGGCCGAAGGGGGGCTTGATCCGCAGGAAATGATCGCCGCGCAGTCGGCCGGGTTTCAAGCCGTGCGTATGGGGCCGCGCATTTTGCGCACGGAAACGGCGGGTCTGGCTGCGCTGGCAGCGATGCAGGTGCTTTGGGGTGACTTCAGGGGGGAATAAAAATGTTCGAATCAGCTGAGTTGGGCCACAAGATCGACAAGGAAACCTTCAAGAAGGAAGTGCCGCTGCTGCGCGCCGCCTTGCTCGATGCGCAGTACGACATGCTGGAGAAAAAGGAATTCCCGGTGGTCATCCTGATTAGCGGGGTGGACGGCAGCGGCAAGGGCGAAACCATCAACCTGCTTTATTCCTGGATGGATCCGCGCCACATTTCGACCCTGGCCTTCTCGGCGCCTTCTGACGAAGAACGGGCTCGCCCCTACATGTGGCGCTACTGGCGTGCCCTGCCGCCCAAGGGCAAGGTCGGCATCTTTGCCGGCTCGTGGTATTCGCAGCCGATTACCGACCGGATCGCCGGCCAGATGCGTCGTTCAGAGATGGACGAACGCCTGGACGACATCAATCGTTTCGAGGCCATGCTGGTCAATGAAGGGGCGCTGGTCCTGAAATTCTGGTTCCATCTTTCGAAGGAAGGTCAGAAGACCCGGCTCAAGGCGCTGGAGAAGAATCCGAACACGGCCTGGCGGGTCACCAAGGAAAGCTACGATCGCCTGAAGACCTACAACAAGTTGCAGGAAGTGGCAGGCCATGTCCTGCGCGTCAGCAATACGGCCCATGCGCCGTGGATCATTGTCGAAGGTACCGACGACGAATATCGTTCGCTGACCGTCGGCCGCATCGTGCTCGACGCCATGAAGCGTCGCCTGCTGCAGGAAGGGCGTCAGCAGGTGCCGGTGGCGCCGCCGATTGTCCATTCCATCGACCAGAAAAACGTGCTCAGCGAGTTGGACCTGACGCAGAAGCTGGCCAAGAAGGACTACGAAAGCCAGTTGGCCAAATACCAGTCGCGCCTTTCCGAATTGGTGCGCGACCCGCGCTTTGTCGGCAAGCGTTCGCTGGTCCTGGTTTTTGAAGGTTCGGATGCGGCCGGCAAGGGCGGCACCATCCGTCGCATCGGCACGGCGATGGATGCCCGCCAGTACCAGATCGTGCCGATTGCCGCGCCGACCGAGGAAGAACGCGCCCAGCCGTATCTCTGGCGATTCTGGCGGCATCTGCCACGGACCGGGCGGGCGGCGATTTTCGACCGTTCGTGGTACGGCCGCGTGCTGGTCGAGCGGGTCGAGGGCTTTTGCACCGAAGCCGACTGGCTGCGCGCTTACGCCGAGATCAATGATTTCGAGCACCAGATGGTCGATTCCGGTGCCATCGTCGTCAAATTCTGGCTGCAGATCAGTGCCGACGAACAGTTGCGCCGTTTCAAGGAGCGCCAGGACACCGAGTTCAAGCGTTTCAAGATCACCGACGAAGACTGGCGCAACCGCGAGAAATGGGACGACTACGTGTCCGCCGTCTGCGACATGGTGGACCGCACGTCAACCGGGCTGGCGCCCTGGACGTTGGTTGAGGCCAACGACAAGAACTTCGCCCGGGTTAAAGTCTTGAAAACCCTGTGCGAGCGCCTTGAAACGGCTCTCAAAGACGACGACGGAAAATACACGGACAAATGAGCGATACCCCTTACGACGAGCACTTCGTCTCCTGGTTCCGGGCGGTAACGCCCTACATCAATGCCTTTCGCGGCAAGACTTTCGTCATTGCCTTCGGCGGCAAGGCGGTGGCCAGCGAGTTCGCCAAGACGTTGGCCTACGATGTCAATCTGCTGGTCAGCCTGGGTATCCGCCTGGTGCTGGTGCATGGGGCGCGGCCACAGATCGAGGAAGAGCTGCGCGAGAAGAACCTGGAGTCGGTCTATCACCGCGGCTATCGGGTGACCGACGCCGAGGCGCTCGACTGCGTGCTTGATGCCGTCGGTAGCGTTTATCTCGAAATCGAGGCAATGCTGTCGCAGGGCTTGCCGAATACGCCGATGGCCAACAGCCGCATCCGCGTCATCGGCGGTAATTTCATCACCGGCCAGCCGATCGGCGTGCTCGACGGCATCGACATGCAGTACGCCGGCAAGGTACGCAAGGTCGATAGCGAAGGCATCAACGCCCAGTTGGGCCTCGGCAACATCGTGCTGCTCAACTGCGAGGGGCCGTCGCCAACCGGCGAGATTTTCAACCTGCAGATGGAAGAAGCGGCCGAAGCCGTGGCCATCGCCATCAAGGCCGACAAGCTGGTGTACCTGACCGACAGTCGCGGCGTCACCGACAAGGATAGCGAGTTGCTCGATGCGATGACGGCCGACGAGGCGTCGCAAATGCTGCGCGATGCCGACTGGCTGTCGGCCGACATCAAGCGCTACCTGCCGTGCGCCGTGCGGGCCAGCCGGACCGGCGTCGGCCGCGTGCATCTGATCGGTTTCGAGCAGGATGGTGCCTTGTTGCGCGAGCTATTCACGCACGACGGCGTCGGCACCGTGGTCACCCGCGAATCGCTGGAAAACATCCGCGAAGCCAAGCCGGACGACATCGCGGCGCTGATCGCCCTGATCGAGCCGATGGAGCAGGAAGGCATCCTCGTCCATCGGCCGCGCGAACTGCTCGAACGCGAAATCGACCGTTTCTCGATCATGCTCCACGACGGCATCATCGTCGGCTGTGCGGCGCTCTATCAGCATTCCGAGCAGGAGGCTGAGCTGGCCTGTCTGGCGGTCAGCCAGGAACACCGCGAATGGGGCTACGGTGAACAGTTGATGTTGCGCATCGAGCAACGCGCCCGCAAGGCCGGCATCAAGCGGCTGTTCGTGCTGACGACGCGCACCGAACACTGGTTTGTCGAGCGCGGCTTCAAGCTTGGCTCGGTTGACGGCCTGCCGGCCAACAAGCGCGACATGTACAACTATCAGCGGCGTTCCAAGGTGCTGTTCAAGACTTTATAATTCCCCGCATCAACCCCCACGGAGTTTCACATGGCACGTACCGTCAATTGCATCAAGCTCGGCCGCGAGGCTGAAGGCCTCGATACGCCACCTTACCCGGGTGCGCTCGGCCAGCGTATTTTCGAGAATGTTTCCAAGGAAGCCTGGCAGCAGTGGATCAAGATGCAGACCATGCTGATCAACGAGAATCGTCTCAACCTGGTCGATGCCAAGCACCGCAAGTACCTGACCGAGCAGCTCGAGAAGCATTTCTTTGGCGAGGGCGCCGACAAGATTCAGGGTTACGTTCCGCCGGCGGCCTGAGCGACCGGAGGTTCATGAAAAATCCCGCTGCGGCGGGATTTTTGTTGTCAGGCGATCTTGCTCAGCGCGTAGAAAAGCAGCATGCCGCCGCCCATGGCGGTGACGGCCAGGATGGCGCTGGTCCGCTTGAGGCCGCTGGCCTGCTCTTCGATGAATTGCTCCAGCCCGTCGAACATGTCGGGAAAGGCAGCAATGTCGCTTTGGTTTTGCTTGTCCATGGTTATTCCTTGATGCGCCGTTGGCCGGCTTGGCTGCTAACGGCTCAACTATCGCCAGCCAATATTGCAGGGGCGTGACGGATTTTTTGTGTCTTGGTTGCGGTTCGCGAGGAGTGCTACGGTCAACCGGGAAAAATGGCCAAAAATGAAATCCGGTTAGAACTTGCGAACCAGCAAATGCCGGCCGTCGATGGCGCTATGGCCGACTGCGCTGAAGCCGAGGTCGCGGAAACGTTTCTTCCTGGCGGCGGAGACCAGGATGCGCCCGGACTTGAAGGTTTTTTCCAGCCAGTCGATGCGCGCCTGGATCAGGGCGCGGCCGATGCCTTGCCCCCGGCGCTCCGGGGTGACCGCCGAGAGGTAGAGGATGTGCGTGCCGGTGGCCCAGTCGGCGGCCTTGACGCCGCCGACGGCGATGATTTCGCCGGCCTCCATGGCAACGAAAAAGCGTCGGTAAAACACCTGGTCGTCGTCGCGCAGCGCCTTGCCCAGTCGTTCGGCGCTGTAGCGCTCGGGGTCGGCGAAGGCGTTGAAGAGCAGGGTGACGCTGGCTTCGACGAGCGGCGGACTGCTGGTGTCCAGCGTGTCGATGCGGATTTTTCCCATCGTCGGGCTCAGGGCGAGAAGGGCTGGAGCTGGCGCAGTTGCCGGCCGAGTTCGGCGGCCTGGCGGGCGGCTTGGCGATTGATCTTGGATTGTTGCTGGCCGAAGGCGTCGCGCTCCCGGCGACTGCTCGCCGCTGCCTCGATGCTGCGCAGGCAGCGCCAGCGATAGCCCTGGCGGGTCGGGAAAAGGCGCATCTGGGTCTTGTCGTGATGAACGCGGCAGCAGTAGCAAAAAGCGGTTTCAGTCATCGCAGCCTCCGGATCGAAGATGAAGTGGTTACCTCGGAAAAAGAATGATGATTGTCCTGGTCGATGATGACGTCGCGGAATTGTCGCGGATCATGTCCGAGGGGCTGCTGTACCCTGTTTTTCAGCCGATTCTCGATTTTCGCGTGCGGGCCATTCTCGGTTACGAGGCGCTGATCCGGGGGCCGGAGGATAGCCCGCTGCATCGGCCGGATCGACTGTTCAGCGTGGCGGCGCGCAACGACCTGACGCAGGATCTCGAGCACGCCTGCCGTGAGGCCAGCCTGCGCGCCTTTGCCGCACAGCGTTTGCCCGGCCGCCTGTTTCTCAATGTGACGCCGGGCTGCCTGCTCGACGAGCGCCTGATGAACGGTCATACCCGTGCCTTGCTCAACGAACTGGGCATCACCCCGAACCGCATCGTCATCGAACTCACCGAGAACCAGCAGATCACCGACATGCCGGGCATCCTGGAGGCCTTGCAGCACTACCGCGGGCGCGGTTTCCAGATCGCCATCGACGACCTTGGCGAAGGCTTCGCCAATCTGCGCATGTGGTCGGAGCTGCGCCCCGAGTTCGTCAAGATCGACAAGCATTTCATCACCGGCATCGCCGACGACCGGATCAAGTTCCACTTCGTTCGTGCCATGCAGGATCTGGCCGAGATCTGCAATGCCTCGCTGGTCGCCGAAGGCGTCGAGCGCAGCGAGGATCTGATCTGCCTGCGCGACATGGGCATCGCCTGCAGCCAGGGCTTTTTCATCGCCCGGCCGGAAAGTCTCCCGATTCGCCAGCTGTCGGCGACGACGCTGGCGGCGCTCGACCAGCAATCGCTGGCCTTGTCGCCGATGACCGGCGGCCCGGGCAAGTTGCCGACGGCGCGCAACCTGGCGCGGCTCATCGAGCCGGTGCCGATCGACGCCAACAACGTCACCGTCATCGCCCGCTTCGAGGCCGATGCCGACCTCGATGTGCTGCCCGTCGTCCATGGCACCCTGCCGGTCGGCATGATCAACCGGCACAGCATGATCGACCGTTTTGCCCGGCCATTTCGCAAGGAGCTGTTCGGGCGCAAGAGTTGCGAGCTGTTCATGGATCACGCCCCGCTCGTCGTCGATGAGCACGCCACCATCCAGGAACTGGCGATGATGCTGTCGCTGGCCCCCAAGCACTATCTGTTCGACGGTTTCATCGTCACCGCCCAGGGAAAATACATCGGCGTCGGCAGCAGCCACGACCTCATGGGGACGATCACCGAAATGCAGATCAGCGCTGCCCGCTACGCCAATCCGCTGACCCAGTTGCCGGGCAACGTGCCGATCAATGAACACGTGGACCGCATGCTGGCCGCCGACAATCCCTTCGTCGCGGCCTACATCGACATCGACAATTTCAAGCCCTACAACGATGCCTTCGGCTACCGGCGCGGCGACGACGTGATCCAGATGCTGGCCCGCCTGGTTTGCGAGGCGACCGATCAGCAAATGGATTTTGTCGGCCACATCGGCGGCGACGACTTTTTCGTCGTCTTCCGCAGCGAGGACTGGGAAGTCCGTTGCTGGCAGATCATCAGCACCTTCTTTCAGGCTATGGGCAACATGCTCGGTGTCGAGGAACGTCTGCGCGGCGGCTACATGGCCGAAAACCGCCGTGGCGAACTGAGCTTCCAGAGCTTGCCGACCCTCTCCATCGGCGCCGTGCGCGTCGGGCCGGGCGATTGCGAGTCGCACCGCGAAGTCGCGGCGGCCGCTTCGGCAGCCAAGAAGCAGGCCAAGAAAAAAGCCAAGGACGCCGCCAACGAACCGCTCGGCGGCAGCTTCTTCGTTGAGCGCCGGCGCATCGGCAGCGCCGATTCGGCGCCACCGGCGACGCGCTACATGAACTGATTCCGGCCGGAAGCGACCGGGCTTCGGCGCTCTTCCGTCTCAGTAAAAAAGGCGTTCCAGATCGAGCGTGGCGCTGCTGCCGACCTGGCTGCGATGGGCGTCCAGCCAGGCTTGCGCGTGTTCGCGGCCGCTGTCGCGCAGGCTCTCGAAGAACGGCAGGTTGACGGCCAGCTTGCTGCCCGGGGGCAACTCGCCGAGCAGGGCGTCGGCCGTGATGGCGTGGAAGCGCAGCTGGCCGATGCGCCGCTCCAGGCGACCGCCGGGCAGCCACTTCGCCAGCCACGAAGCGCCGGCTTCCTCGCGCAGGTGGGCGAACATGCGCATTTCGCGGAGGAAGGTCGAATTGAACGACAGTTCGAGCAGGCGCTGGCGGATGTCTTCGGCCGAGACCGGCGTTTCCGTGTAGCGCAGCGGCGTCAGCAGGACGAGCAGGATGTCCGGCGAAGCGCACTGCCAGGCCAGCGGAAAGACCGCCGGGTTGGCGCTGTAGCCGCCGTCCCAGTAAGGCTCGCCGTCGATGACGATGGTCCGGTGGATGGTCGGCAGGCAGGCCGAGGCGAGCAGGGTGTCGACCGACAGCTCGTGGTTGCGGAACAGGCGCAGCTTGCCGGAGTTGGCGTGGGTGGCGGCGATGAACAGCTTGACCGGCGCGGCGCGGCGCAGGCGGGTGAAATCGAATTGCTCGCTCAGGATGTCGCGCAGGGGATTGAGGTCGAAAGGGTTGAGCTGCTCGGGGCTGAGGTGGCTGGTCCATTGCAGCATGAGCTTGAGCGCCTGGCTCATGCCGGCGCCGCCTTCGCCGGACGGGGCGAACGGCGAACTGGCCGCCACGCTGGTCCAGAAGCGGGCCAGCGTCTCCCGCGCGCCGTCACGGCCGCCGGTCATCAGACCGTGGGCCAGGCACAGCGCATTCATGGCGCCGGCACTGGTGCCGCTGACGCCGTCGAAATCGAAATCGGCGTCTTCAAGCAGGGCGTCGAGAACGCCCCAGGTGAACGCGCCGTGGGCGCCACCGCCCTGCAGGGCAAGGTTGAGCGGGGTGGTCTTGGCGGTCATCGCAGGCCTGCTACGGTCAACCCGAAAAAATGCCCAAAAATGAAATGGCTCGCCGAGTTCATGGCCGGTCGGCCACCGCCTCGACAATCGGCAACGGCGTCACCGAGGTCGGCTGCTGGAAGGGGTTGCCCTGGATCAGCACGATGGCCGCCGTCGGCGCCGCGGCGAGGGCAAAAAGGATCACGGCGACCATCGCCGCCCGGGGTTTGTCGACATGGACGACGCAAACCGAGAGCAGGGTCAGGAAGCCGAGAAAGGCCATGCCCAGCCATTTGAGCGGATTGACGTGGGTCTGGCTGAGGCCGATGCGCAGGTCGCGCTCGTCGCGGATTTCGACCGCCTTGCGCAGCATCAGCGCCTGCACGTTGTCGCCGGCCACGGCAGCAATCTGCGGGCTGGCCAGCAGGGTGAGCAACTGGTCGGCCAGGGACGTGACTTCGGCGCTCGACTGGCGGGCCGCCAGCATCGGCCATTCGCCGGCGCTGGCCCGGCCGTAGCGCGCCACGCCGCCACGCACTTCGCCACGCAGCGGTTCGGGCAGTTGCGCCGCGAGCACGGCAATGCTGCGCAGCGAATCGGCCTCCTTGAACACGGCATTCATCGCCCGGTCGTGGGCGCTCCACGTGTCGTTGGCGAGAAAGGCCAGGGTCAGCCCGAAGAGCACGCCGATGATGTTGATGAACGGCGGCGCGACGCCCTGCAGCGAAGCCAGCCAGCCGGCCCAGCGCGGCCGGTGCAGGGCCCATTGCACGGCGGCGACGGCGACGAAAGTGCCAGCAACGGCAAGGAAGGCATAGCCGTAGTGATCGTAAATGTGCCAGTTGTGGGTCGGCATGGCCGGGTATCCGCTTTCTTCAATTAACCGGCGGAGTCTGGGCGATGCTGCGGCCGGGCGTCAATGCCCGGCCCCGCCGGCAGACGAAAAAAATCCCGGCGCGCAGCCGGGATCGAAGGGAGAGATTGCTTTCTGTCATTCGTTTGAACGATGTCTACAGAAGCGGGCAAAGTCTAGTCCCCCCGTGTGACAGGCCGATGACTCAGCGAATGGTGCGCACGCCGTCGGCCGTGCCAAGCAGCAGCAGGTTGGCCGGGCGGACGGCGAACAAGCCGTTGGTGACGACGCCGGTGATCTGGTTGATCTGCGCTTCGAGGCCCTTGGGGTCGGTGATGCTCAGGCCTTTGACGTCGAGGATCAGGTTGCCGTTGTCGGTGACGAAACCTTCGCGCAGCACCGGGGTGCCGCCCAGTTTGGCCAGTTCGCGGGCGACATGGGCGCGCGACATGGGGATGACTTCGACCGGCAGCGGGAACTTGCCCATGGTGTCGACGAGCTTCGAGGCATCGCAGATGCAGACGAATTCGCGGGCTACGGCGGCAACGATCTTTTCGCGCGTCAGCGCGCCGCCGCCGCCCTTGATCATGTTGAGGCCGGCGTCGATCTCGTCGGCGCCATCGACGTAAACCGGGATGTCGGCGACGTCGTTGAGGTCGAAGACCGCGATGCCATGGCCTTCCAGGCGCTGGCGGGTAGCTTCCGAACTGGCTACGGCGCCTTTGTATTTGTCCTTGAGCGGGGCCAGGGCATCGATGAAAAAGTTGGCTGTCGAGCCGGTGCCGACGCCGATGATGCTGCCGGCCGGCGCCGTCTGCGCCACGTAGTCGGCGGCGGCCTGGGCTACCGCCTGCTTGAGTTCGTCCTGGGTCATGCGCTTGCTCCTGAATTGGCTTCGGCGCATTTTACCCCGCCGCTTAAATCCGGAACTGTCATAAAAGCTTAACCTTGGCGTGCTCTCATATTGGCTAAACTAGCCATACTGTTTTTTTTGAGGGAGAACTTATGAGCGAAGCTGCCAAGAACAAGAAGGCACCGGCCGTCAAGCCGGCTGCTGCTGCCAAGCCGCCGAAAAAACTCGTGCCGCGCCCGGCCCCCAAGGTCGAGGCAAAGCCGGTGGCTGCCGTTGCCGAGCCTGTCGTCGCACCGACTGCCAAGCCAGCCGCCAAACCTGTCGCCAAACCTGTTGTCGCGCCAGCCGCCAAGCCGACCGAGACTGCATCCGCGGCGCCTGTCGCACAGCCCGCGCCGGTGGCCCCTGTCGCCAGCAAGGCCAGGGCAGCGCGCAAGCCGACCAAGGTCGAGGAGACCGTGGCCAAGCACCAGAAAGTCCTGGCTGATGCCTTGGTCAAGGCCCAGGCGATCAAGTACGACCAGCCCAAGGTCATGAAGCAGGCGGTGGCGAAAGCCGCCAAGCCGGCCAAGACAAAGAAAGTGAAGCTGGTTCGCGACAGCTACGCCATGCCCGACACCGAGTACGCCCAGATCGGTGCGCTCAAGAAACGCCTGAGCGGCCTCGGCAATGACGTCAAGAAGAGCGAATTGCTGCGCGGCGGCATTGCCGTCCTGGCGGCACTCAACGATGCCGAGCTCAAAGCGGTGATGGGGCGCGTCGAGCGCATCAAGACCGGGCGTCCGGCCAAGTAGGTCAAAAGTAATAGTTTTTTCCGATTGTTACGGTCTGTCATTTGGCTGTAACAATCGGCCGGTAACCTGAGTCCTGTTGCCCACCAACATCATTCAGGAGTTACCTAATGTTCAAGTATTCCAAGCTCGTTTCAGCCATGGCTGTGGCCGGTGTCGCCCTCTTTGGCGCCCAGGCAGCCCAGGCCCAGATCATCAAGATCGACGGTTCTTCCACCGTTTACCCGATCACCGAAGCTGTTGCCGAAGACTTCCAGAAAGCCAAGAAGAACGCCATCAAGGTGACCGTCGGCATTTCCGGTACGGGTGGCGGCTTCAAGAAGTTCTGCCGCGACGAAACGGATATTTCCAATGCTTCGCGTCCGATCACCAGCAAGGAAATGACCGCCTGCAAGGAAGCCGGTGTCGAATACATCGAAATGCCGGTCGCCTACGATGCGCTGACCGTCGTTATCAACCCGAAGAATGCCTTCCTCAAGCAGGCTACCGTCGAAGAAATGAAGATCCTGTGGGAGCCGGCTGCCCAGGGCAAGATCACCAAGTGGAACCAGGTCAACCCGGCCTGGCCTGATGCACCGGTCAAGCTGTTCGGCGCCGGTGCCGATTCGGGTACCTTCGAATACTTCACCGAAGCCATGGTTGGCAAGGCCAAGTCCTCGCGCGGCGACTACACCGCTTCCGAAGACGACAACGTGCTGGTCCAGGGCGTCTCCCGTGACGTCAATGCCATCGGTTACTTCGGCTACGCTTACTACGCTGAGAACACCGCCCGCCTGAAGGCGCTGCCGATCGTCAATCCGAAGACCGGCAAGGCCGTCGAGCCTTCTGCTGCCAACGTCGAGAACGGTTCCTATGCTCCGCTGTCGCGTCCGATCTTCGTCTATGTCAAGGCCAAGTCCCTGGACAAGCCGGAAGTTCGCGAATTCGTCGAGTTCTACATGAAGAACGCCGACAAGCTGGTGCGTGAAGTCAAGTACGTGCCGTTGCCGAAGGCTGCCTATGAAGGCAACCTGAAGCACGCCAAGAGCAAGAAAATCGGCACCGTGTTCGGCGGTCACAATGAAATCGGCATTACCGTCGAAGACATCCTGAAGCGCGAAGCAAAGATGTAAACTGCGCGTAGCGGACGGCTTGCCCTCCGCTACCAGAAAGGCCGGTCCTGAAAAGGGCCGGCCTTGTTTCCGAAAGGGATTCTTTAAGTGAATCACGCCATGTCCGCAAATAACGCTTCCGACCTGCACCAAGTCAGCGACCGTTTGGCCCACAATGCCATGCGCCATTTCAGCGAGCGCCTCATTGAAACGCTGCTGTTCGCTGCCGCTGCAGTTTCCGTGCTGACCACTGTCGGCATCGTCTATGTGCTCGTTTCCGAGTCGATCCAGTTCTTTCAGCACGTCAGCATCGTCGACTTCCTGACCGATACCCAATGGACGCCGCTGTTCGATGATGCCCACTACGGCATCATGGTCCTCATTTCCGGCACCCTCGTTTCCTCCGGCGTTGCCCTGCTCGTCGCCATTCCGATGGGCACCGTCATCGCCATCTACCTCTCCGAATTCGCCAATGGCAAGGTTCGCGAGGTCGCCAAGCCGGTGCTTGAATTGCTCGGCGGCATCCCGACCATTGTTTTCGGCTACTTTGCCCTGCTCATCGTCACCCCGCTGCTGCAAAAGGTTTTCCCGGAATTGCCGGGCTTCTCGCTGCTTTCCGCCGGCCTCGTGATGGGCATCATGATCGTCCCCTACATCGCCTCGCTGTCCGAGGATGCCATGCGCGCC
>PHCH01000103.1 GCA_002840785.1 Betaproteobacteria bacterium HGW-Betaproteobacteria-4
GGAAGGCATCAGCCACGAAGCCTGCTCGCTGGCCGGCGTCTGGGGCCTCGACAAGCTGACCTGCTTCTACGACGACAACGGGATTTCCATCGACGGCCACGTCAAGGGCTGGTTCCGCGACGACACCCCGGCCCGCTTCCGCGCCTACGGCTGGCATGTTGTCGGGCCGATTGACGGCCATGATTCGGCCGCCCTCAACGCGGCCATCGCTGAAGCAAAAGCGGTGACCGACCAGCCGACGCTGATCGTCTGCCGCACCCAGATCGGCTGGGGTTCGCCGAACAAGGCCGGTTCGCACGACGTCCATGGCGCGCCGCTCGGCGCCGACGAAACGGCCGCCACCCGCGCCGCGCTCGGCTGGCCGCATGCGCCCTTCGAAGTGCCGGAAAGCCTGCGCGCCGCGTGGAGTGCGCGCACAGCCGGCGCCGCGGCCGAAGCCGGCTGGCACAACAAGTTCGCCGCCTACCGCGCCCAGTACCCGGAACTCGCCGCCGAGTTCGACCGCACGCAATCCCACGGTCTACCGGAAAAATGGCCCGAAATCAAAAGCGAACTGCTCGCTGCGGCCGGCCGCAAGGAAGCAGCCGTCGCCACCCGCAAGTCGTCGCAGAACTGCCTCGACCTGCTGGTCGACCGCGTGCCCGAACTGCTCGGCGGTTCAGCCGACCTGACCGGCTCCAACCTGACCGCAGGCAAGGGCAGCGTCGCCCTGCACGAGGCCGGCGAGCGGCAGGCCAACTACGTTTCCTACGGCGTCCGCGAATTTGGCATGACGGCGATCATGAACGGCGTTGCCCTGCACGGCGGGCTGATTCCCTACGGCGGCACCTTCGCCGTGTTCTCCGATTACGCCCGCAACGCCATCCGGATGAGCGCGCTCATGAACCAACGCGTCGTCCATGTGCTCACCCACGATTCCATCGGCCTCGGCGAGGACGGCCCGACCCACCAGCCGGTCGAACACGCCAGCAGCCTGCGCATCATTCCCGGCCTCGACCTGTGGCGCCCCTGCGACGAGCTGGAAACAGCCATCGCCTGGGCCGAAGCCGTGGCGGCTACGTGCTCTCCGAAGCCGACGGGCAGCTGCAGGCGGTGATCATCGCCACCGGCTCCGAAGTCGCTATCGCCATGCAGGCGCAGGCCATTCTGAAAGCCGGCGGGGTCGCCGTGCGCGTCGTCTCGATGCCCTGCACGCGACGCTTCGACCAGCAGTCGTCAACTTGGAAAAAGCTCGTGCTGCCGCCGGACGTCTGCCGCGTCGCCATCGAAGCCGGGCAGACCGACTTCTGGCACAAATACGTCGGCCTCGACGGCGACGTGCTCGGCATCGACGAATTCGGCGCCTCGGCCCCCGCCCCGCTGCTCTACCAACACTACGGCCTGACGGCAGACAACCTGGCGCAGACGGTGCTGCGCACCATTGTCAGCGCCGGGGGCAGCGATGGCGACTTCTGATGCCTGACCCGACGCCGGCCTAACCGGCACCAACCCTAATTCAGGCCGTCCCGAACGCCCGTTGCTGCGAGCGTAGGGGGCGGCTCGCTCAAGAATTCTTAATCATCAGGAGACAACACCATGCCTATAAGGGTGGCAATCAACGGCTTCGGCCGGATCGGGCGCATGGCCTTCCGGGCCATCGCCAAAGAGGCTGAGTTCGCCGACATCGAAGTGGTCGCCATCAACGACCTGCTCGAACCGGACTACCTCGCCTACATGCTCAAGTACGACTCGGTGCACGGCAATTTCGACGGCGAGGTTTTGGTCGATGGCAACGACTTGATGGTCAATGGCCGCCGCATCCGCCTGAGCGCCGAGCGCCATCCCGAGCAGCTGAAGTGGGATGAAGTCAAAGCCGACGTGGTGATCGAAGCAACCGGTCATTTCCTGACCCATGAAAGCTGCCTCAAGCACGTCCACGCTGGCGCCCGCAAGGTCGTCCAGTCGGCCCCGGCCAAGGATGCGACGCCGATGTTCGTCTACGGCGTCAATCACAATACCTACGCCGGCGAAGACATCGTTTCGGCAGCTTCCTGCACGACCAACGGCCTGGCGCCGGTGGCCAAGGTGCTCAACGACAACTTTGGCATCAAGCGCGGCCTGATGAGTACCGTGCATGCCGCCACCGCCACGCAAAAGACCGTCGACGGCCCATCCGGCAAGGACTGGCGCGGCGGGCGCGGCTGCCGACCTCCGATGTTTCGGTGGTCGACCTGACCGTCGAGCTGGAATGTCCCGCCAACTACGAGGAAATCTGTGCCGCCATGAAGGCCGCTTCGGAATCCGGCCCGCTCAAGGGCGTCCTCGGCTATACCAGCGACAGCGTTGTTTCGACCGATTTTCGCGGCTGCCGTCTGCCGTCGATCTTCGACGCCGGCGCCGGCATCGCGCTCGACCCGACCTTCGTCAAGGTCGTTGCCTGGTACGACAACGAGTACGGCTACACCTGCAACCTGCTGCGCCTCGTGCGCCACATTTCGCACTGAAAGGACACGCCATGGCCCTCATTTCCCTGCGCCAGCTGCTCGACCACGCGGCCGAGCACAGCTACGGTCTCCCCGCTTTCAACGTCAATAACATGGAGCAGATCCAGGCCATCATGCAGGCAGCAGAAGCTTGCGACAGCCCGGTCATCCTGCAAGCCTCGGCCGGCGCCCGCAAATACGCGGGTGAGCCTTTCCTGCGCAAGCTGGTCGAAGCCGCCATCGAGCAATATCCGGACATCCCCGTCTGTCTGCACCAGGACCACGGCACCTCGCCGGCCGTCTGCCAGCAATCGATGCGCAGCGGCTTTTCAAGCGTCATGATGGATGGCTCGCTGGGCCCCGACGGCAAGACGCCGGCCCCCTACGCCTACAACGTCCTGGTGACCAGCAAGGTGGTCGAGATGGCCCACGCCATCGGCGTTTCGGTCGAAGGCGAACTGGGCTGCCTGGGTTCGCTGGAAACCGGCGAAGCCGGCGAGGAAGACGGCATCGGCGCGGCCGGCAAGCTGGATCATTCGCAAATGCTGACCGACCCGGAAGAAGCCGCCGATTTCGTCGCCAAAACCGGCGTCGACGCCCTGGCCATCGCCATCGGCACCAGCCATGGTGCCTACAAATTCACCCGGCCGCCGACCGGCGAAATCCTCGCCATCGACCGCATCAAGGCCATCCACGCCCGCATCCCCAACACCCACCTGGTCATGCACGGCTCGTCCAGCGTGCCGCAGGAATGGCTGGCGGTCATTCGCCAGTACGGCGGCGAGATGAAGGAAACCTACGGTGTGCCGGTCGAGGAGATCGTCGAGGGCATCCGCCACGGTGTGCGCAAGGTCAATATCGACACCGATATTCGCCTCGCCATGACCGGCGCCATGCGCAAGGCGATGGCTGAAAAGCCGGAGGAATTCGATCCGCGCGCCTTCCTCAAAGCCGCGGTCGCCGCGGCGCGCGACATCTGCAAATTGCGTTTCGACGCTTTTGGCTGCGCCGGCCAGGCCAGCCGCATCAAACCCGTGTCACTGGAGAAAATGGCCGCCGCCTACCGCTGACCAAACCGAGCATCACTCTGCTGTACCTTGCGTTTTGCGGCCCCGCAGCTTGGGGCCGCTTTTTTTGTCACCCCCTTTGACAAAAATTCGGCACTATCCAAGTTGGCTAAATTCGAAAACAATGCCAATATGCGGGAAAATATCACACGCACTCCAGGAGAAACAGTATGCCCATTACTATCGCAGTAGTCAGGGAACGGCTACCCGGTGAAAGCCGAGTCGCCCTCGTTCCCGAGACTGCCAAGAAATTCGCCGCCCTCGGGGCCAGCCTCCGGATGATTACCCCGGCGTCACCCTCGTTGACGGCATCGCCGAAGCCTGCGGTGCGGCCCAGCTCATTCTGCGCGTCACCCCGCCCAGCCCCGAAGAGATCGCCGCCCTGCCCGAAGGCTCGGTCCTTATCGGCCTGCTCAAGCCCTTCGAAGACAAGGCCCGCCTCGCCGCGCTCAATGCCCGCAAGATCACCGCCTTCGCTCTTGAACTGCTGCCGCGCATCTCGCGCGCCCAGAGCATGGATGCGCTCTCGTCGCAAGGCGCCTGCGCCGGCTACCAGTGCGGCCTGATCGCCGCCGCCCGATGCACCAAGTTCTTCCCGATGCTGACCACCGCCGCCGGCACCATCCGTCCGGCGCGGGTGCTCGTCATCGGTGCCGGCGTCGCCGGCCTGCAGGCCATCGCCACCTGCAAACGTCTCGGTGCCATGGTCGAAGCCTACGACGTCCGTTCCGCCGCCCGCGAGCAGATCGAATCGCTCGGCGCCAAGTTCGTCGACACCGGCGTTGCCGCCGATGGCGTCGGCGGTTACGCCCGCGAACTGACGGCCGAAGAGAAGGCCGCCCAGACCGAGAAACTCGCCAAGGCCGTCGCCCTCTCGGACGTCGTCATCACTACCGCTGCCATCCCCGGCAAGAAGGCACCGATCATCATCACCACCGACATGATCGGCCGCATGAAATACGGCGCCATCATTGTCGACATGGCGGCCGAGTCAGGCGGCAACTGCGCTTTGACCCAGCCCGGCGAACACGTCATCGCCAACGACGTGAACATCCACGGCCCGTTGAACCTGCCGTCGCGCATGCCGACCCACGCCTCCGAGCTCTACGCCAAGAACCTCTACAACTTCCTGTCGCCGTGGATCAAGGACGGCGAACTCAATTTCGACTGGAGCGACGACGTCGTCGCCGGCACCCTGCTCTGCAAGGATGGAACAACCGTCCATCCGACCGTCAAACAAGTCATGGGAGAAGCGTAATGGACGGCCTGCTCGCGCTCTATATCTTCATGCTCGCCGCCTTCACGGGCTACGAGATCATCGCCAAGGTGCCGGTCATCCTGCACACGCCGCTGATGTCCGGTTCCAACTTCATCCACGGCGTTGTCGTGGTCGGCGCCATGCTCATGCTCGGCACGGCTGACACGCCCGTCCAGCAAGCCATCGGCTTCTTCGCCGTCGCCCTCGGCGCGGCCAATGCGGCCGGCGGTTACGTCGTGACCGAACGCATGCTCGCCATGTTCAAGAAAAAGGAGGGCTGAGCATGACGCTGCCTGTTTACGTACAAGGCGCCTGGTTCCTCGGCGCGGCTCTGTTCATCTTCGGTCTCAAGGGCATGAGCTCGCCGGCCAGTGCCCGCAAGGGCATCGTCGTCGCCGGCTACGGCATGCTGGTTGCCATTGCCGCCACCTTCCTGATTCCCGGCCTGCAGAACCTCGCCCTCATGGCCCTGGCCCTCGCTCTCGGCGGGTCGGCGGCGTGGATCTCCGGCAAGAAGGTCAAGATGACCGACATGCCGCAGATGGTTGCCATCTACAACGGCATGGGCGGCGGTGCGGCGGCTGCCATCGCCGCCATCGAGTTCGCCAAGGGTGACGCCCATAGTCTGGCAACGACGATACTCGCCGTCATCGGTGCGCTGATCGGCGCGGTTTCCTTCACCGGCTCCTGCGTTGCCTGGGCCAAGCTGCAGGGCGTGCTCAAGAAAGCCCATCGCCTGCCGGCGCAGAATGCGGTCAATGTCGTTCTGGCCCTGATCGCCATCGGCCTCGGCGGCGCCATGGTGCTCATGGCCCCGGCCCAACCCGAACTGATCTTCGGCTTCTTCGCCGTGGCTCTGGTTCTCGGCCTGATCGTCACGCTGCCCATCGGCGGCGCCGACATGCCGGTGGTCATCTCGCTGTTCAATGCCTTCACCGGCCTGGCCGTCGGTTTCGAAGGCTACGTGCTGGGCAACCCGGCGCTGATCATCGCCGGCATCGTCGTCGGTGCGGCCGGTACGCTGCTCACCCAGCTCATGGCCAAGGCGATGAACCGGCCGATCTCCAACATCCTGTTTACGCCGATGGTGGCGAGTGGCCCGGGCGAAGCGATCAGCGGTTCAATGAAGGAACTCTCGGCACTGGATGCGGCAGCCATGATGCGTTACGCCTCCAAGGTCATCATCGTGCCCGGCTATGGCATGGCCGTCGCCCACGCCCAGCACAAGGTGTGGGAAATGACCTCGATTCTCGAGGAAGCCGGGGTCGAGGTGAAGTTCGCCATCCACCCGGTGGCCGGCCGCATGCCGGGGCACATGAACGTGCTGCTGGCCGAGGCTGGCGTGCCCTACGACAAGATCTTCGACCTCGACGAGGTTAACGGCGAGTTTGGCCAGGCCGACGTCGCGTTGATCATCGGCGCCAACGATGTGGTGAACCCGTCGGCCCGGACCGACAAGGCCAGCCCGATCTACGGCATGCCGATTCTCAATGCCGACCAGGCACAGAACGTCATCGTGATCAAGCGCGGCAAGGGCACCGGTTACTCCGGCGTCGAAAATGCGCTGTTCTACACCGACAACTGCCGGATGCTTTATGGCGATGCCCAGCCGATGGCTGGCGAGATCATCCAGCATTTGAAGACGATGGGCTGATTCCCCAGAAATTGCACCACTCCGGTGCAAGCAGGTCATTTTTTTGTAACGGCCGCGCCAGCGCGGCCTTACAATGCCGAGCAATATTTGCTTCGGAACCGGTGAATGAAACGCATCGATGATCTGCTGATCTGGCTGGCTGCAGCGGCCTGCCTCGGACTCTGGTTGTGGTCGCTGGCTGTCGGCCCGGCCTCGCCCCATTTCCTGGTGGCGCTTGCCGTCTTGCTGGCCGGCACGATCATCTTTTCCTACGGCGAACGGCGACGCTGGAAAGACCGGCAGCGTTCGCAGATCACCGAGCTGCAGGATGCCATGGCGGAGTATCAGGTTCTGTCCGACGAAGCCATGGCCCACGCCGAACTGCAATTCAGCTCGCTCGAGACCGACATGCAGGAAGCCCAGGAAATCATCCGCGCTTCGGTCAACAAGCTGTCCGGCAGCCTGACCGGCCTCGAGTCGCAATCCTCCGACCAGCGCCAGATCCTGCGCTCGCTGATCGACCAGATGCTGAACATGACGGGCGACAACGCCATGGCCCAGGAACAAGTCAGCCTGCAGCGCTTCTTTGACGAAACGAATTCGCTGATCGCCGAATTCGTCGGCAAAATGGCCCACCTGCAGGAGGCCAGCAAGGGCATCTCGGCCAGTTTTACCGAAATGCAGGAACGGGTTTCGCACATTTCCGGCTCGCTCAACGACATCGCCGGCATCACCAAGCAGACCGACCTCCTCGCCCTCAACGCCGCCATCGAGGCAGCCCGGGCCGGCGAGGCGGGCCGCGGCTTTGCCGTGGTGGCCGACGAAGTGCGCACCCTGGCCGCCCGCACCGGTGAATTCAACGTCGACATCCGCAAGTCGCTGACCGACATCATGAACTCGCTGCAGGAAGTCGGCGCGCGAGTCGCCGATGCCACCCATATCGACATGAGCATCGCCGACAAATCGCGGGCGTCGCTGCAGGGCCTTGGCGACGAGTTGATCCAGCTGACCGGCAAGGCGCGCGAACACTCCGACCGCATCACGGCAATCACCGAACAGATGCACGGCTTGACCCAGGAAGGCGTCATGGCCATGCAGTTCGAGGACATCGTCACCCAGATGATGACGCGCATCAGCCAGCGCACCATCAACGTCGGCGAATACATGCACGCCTTCCTCGCCCTTCAGCACGACAACGAAGCCAACGGCCTGCAGCGCTTCCGCTCGCGCAGCCAGAAACTGGTCCAGTTGCTCGTCAACTCGCATGTCAAGAGCGACGCCATGAAATCGAACGCGGCCACGGAGAACGCAAAGAACAGCAGCGACGGCGACATCGAACTGTTCTGACCCGGTGACAGCATTGCTACGGTCAACCGGAAATTCGGGCCAAAATCAAAATCCGTCGGCCAACTGTTTTGCCGACAACTGTGAGCAAACTCACGAATCTTGACAAGATCGCGCCATAAACTAAGCGCTGTTCGCACCGCGACGATGCATCCGGATAGCACTCAATGCCAATGAGCACCGATGACTAAGGCCATGTTCAGCCAAAACCTCAGGTTTCTCCCCGCCCCCTTTGCGCTCAACGATCACCTGCTCGACAGCCAGCACGACGGGCTGTTCGAGTGCCTGAATGCGCTCAGCAAGCTCTCAGGCGATTCCGCCGACTACCTGTGCAACGAAATCATGTCGGATCTGACCGGAAAAATGGCGCAACATTTCGACTACGAAGAAGCGCTCATGAAAAAGATCGGGCTCAAGGGCGAGCTATTCGACGAGCACGTTGCCGCCCACACCGCCATCATGGATGAGATCTCGCACATCCACCTGACCTCGATATCCGGCGGCTATGGCGCCAGCAGCAAACTGGCCCCGAAAGTATCCGCCTGGGTGCTCAGCCACATCATGAAATTCGATCTGGGCCTCAAGCCGTTGATCGAAGAGGCCAACAGGAAAAACTGATTTGGCCTGGCCCGGGCGCATCGGCCCGGGCTTGCTCCGGAAACGGAGCCGGGCGACTCAGGCGTGCCCCGTGCTGCCAAAACCGCCTTCGCCACGATGACTTGCATCGAAGTCGTCAACGATGTTGAAACCCACCTGCAGCACCGGAACGATGATGAGCTGCGCGATGCGGTCCAGCGGGTTGAGCGTGAAAGTCACCCCGCCGCGGTTCCACACCGACACCATCAATTCGCCCTGATAATCGCTGTCGATCAGCCCGACCAGATTGCCGAGCACGATGCCGTGCTTGTGGCCCAGGCCCGAGCGCGGCAGGATCATCGCCGCCAGGCCAGGATCGGCCAGATGGATCGCCATGCCGGTCGGCACCAGCGTCGTCTGCCCTGGCGCAACGTGAATGGGCGCCTCGATGCAGGCCCGCAGGTCAAGGCCGGCCGAGCCGGGCGTGGCATAAGCCGGCGGGCTTTCACGCAGGCGGTTGTCGAGAATTTTCACGTCGATTTGATGCATCAGTCTTCCCTCGTCAAGTTGGCGATGTGTTCGATCAATTGCCTGGCCAGCACCGACTTGGGCGCTGGCGTCAGCGGATAGGTACCGCTGTCGTCGAACAGCACCAGCCGGTTGTCGTCGCCGCCGAATCCTTCCTGGATCAGGTTGCCGGCGATCAGCGGAATGTTTTTCTTGCGCCGCTTGTTCTGCGCGTACTCTTCCAGATTGCGGCTCTCGGCCGCGAAGCCGACGCAGAACGGCGCATCCTTGAGCGCCGCCACCTCGGCCAGGATGTCCGGATTCTCGATCAGCTCGATGGCCGGAATGCCGCCCGTATCCTTCTTGAGCTTGTGCTCGGCAGCATTGGCCACACGGTAATCGGCCACGGCGGCGACGCCGATGAAGATGTCCGACGCAGCAGCATGCGCCAGCACGGCAGCCCGCATATCGAGCGCGCTTCGCACGTTGATACGGTCAACACCCTGCGGCGCCGAAAATCCGACCGGCCCCGAAACCAGGGTCACCTGCGCCCCGGCCTGCCGCGCCGCGCGCGCCACCGCATAACCCATGCGCCCGGACGACAGATTGGTGATGCCGCGCACCGGATCGATGGCTTCGAAGGTCGGCCCGGCAGTGATCAGAACCTTGCGACCGGCCAGCAGCTTGGGGGTAAAGAAGGCGATGACCTCTTCGAGAATGTCCTCGGGTTCCAGCATGCGGCCAGCGCCGACTTCGCCACAAGCCTGCTCGCCACTGGCCGGACCGAGCAACTGCACACCATCGGCCTGCAACTGAAGGACATTACGTTGGGTTGCCGGGTTTTCCCACATCTGGCGGTTCATCGCCGGGGCAACAAGCAGCGGACAGTCACGGGCCAGGACCATGGTCGCCAGCAGGTCGTCGGCCATGCCGTGGGCGATCCGGGCAAGAAAATCGGCCGAAGCCGGCGCCACGAGAACCAGATCCGCCTGCCGCGACAGGTCGATATGGGCCATCGCGTTGGGCATCCGGGCATCCCACTGGTCGAGATAGACCGGCTTGCCCGACAGCGCCTGGAAGGTCGTCGCCGTGACGAAGTGGGTCGCCCCCTCGGTCATCGCCACCTGCACCTCGGCGCCCTGCTTGCCGAGCAGGCGAACCAGCTCAGCCGCCTTGTAGGCGGCAATGCCGCCGGTGACGCCAAGAACGATGCGTTTTCCCTGTAATTCCATTGTCTTGCCATTAGAATTGGACCCCGCACATTCTAACGGAAAAGAATATGGCGATTACCGACTGGCCCGAAGGCGAACGACCGCGCGAACGTCTGCTGGCACACGGCCCGGAAGCCCTTTCCGACGCGGAACTGCTGGCCATCTATTTACGCGTCGGCGTGCGCGGCAAAAGCGCCGTCGATCTGGCCCGCGATCTGCTGCAACGTTTCGACGGCCAGCTCGGCACGCTGGCCGAAGCATCGCTCGAAGAGCTGGCCAGCGTTTCCGGCATCGGCATGGCCAAGGCGGCCCAGCTCAAAGCCAGTTTCGAACTGGCGCGCCGCGCCCTCACCCAGGACATGGCGAAGCGCGACAGCTTCACCTCGCCCGGCAAGGTCCGCGACTGGCTGCGCCTCAAGCTGGCCAGCCGCGGCCACGAAATTTTCATGGCCTTGTGGTTGGACGCCCAGAATCGCCTGCTCAAAGCCGACGAACTGTTCTCCGGAACGCTGACCCAGACTTCGGTTTACCCGCGCGAAGTGGTCAAGGCGGCGCTCGCCAACAATGCCGCTGCGGTCATTCTGGCCCACAACCATCCGTCCGGCATCGCCGAGCCGTCACGGGCCGACGAGATGCTCACGCGCTCCCTGAAAGACGCCCTGGCGCTCGTCGATGTCAAGGTTCTCGACCACTTCATCGTGGCCGGCAACACTCCGCCACTCTCCTTCGCTGAACGGGGCTTGCTATAAAATTCAATAAACCCCTTGAAACGGTTAAGTACTTTTGGTTATACTTGTGGGCTCTCTTCTAGCGAATTCTGGAGCACCATCATGGCGCGTGTCTGCCAAGTAACGGGTAAAGGCCCGATGGTTGGGAATACTGTTTCCCATGCCAACAATAGAACCAAACGCCGTTTCCTGCCGAACTTGCAGTACCGT
>PHCH01000104.1 GCA_002840785.1 Betaproteobacteria bacterium HGW-Betaproteobacteria-4
CCAGTACGAAGAAGGCAAGAACCCGCCCTCCTACGACAAGCAGTTCGTCCGCGACTACCTCGAAACCCTCGACTGGGGCAAAGTCGCCCCCGGCCCCAAACTGCCGGCCGACGTCATCGCCAAAACCAGCGCCAAGTACATCGAAGCCTACGAAAAACTCACCGGCAAGACGCTGTAAGCGATCGTCGCTTCAAGAAAAACGCCCGCGCAATGCGGGCGTTTTTGTTTGGCGATTCCGAACCGAAATAGAAAAGCCACAAGGGCGATGGGAGCTTTTGAGGAGCTAGGTTGCGCCTATCGCGGAAACTCGCGACGCCTCTTACAAAATTCGAAATTTGAATAAAACCCAGTCCCCGACTAACCAGCCAAGAAGGAAGGCCATCAGAGCCATCTGCCAGCCAAATAGTTTTACAAGGATTGCAGGGCCGCTGGATAAATCTAACTTGTAGTTATCTTCCCGTTGTTTCTTGAAAAAGAATATTCCTAGCAGGAACATCAATAGTGCACAGCCCATTGCGATGGTGTATGGCGTATTGCTGGTATAAGAAATGGACTTTAGTCCGAAATATTTTGCAGCAATAGAAACCACGATACCGCCGGGCAACCACCACCCGCTAACTTTCTTCGGCGCCTTGCCTCGTATTTGCTCACCTTTTTCTTCGGCAGCGCTCCTATTACCTTGAGATGTGGGCAGCCCCAAGTCGGCATTTAGTCGTTCAATTGCTCGAGATCGGAATGATTGAGCAGTTACTGCAACCTCATTGTCGTCGGATGATTTGATTGACATTAATTGGCAATTTCTGGCGAGACATCAAGCAGAAATCATATCGCATATCGCCTGACCGGATTTAGCCGATCCAGAACCTAGCCTCCAACTGAACCCCGCCTCTTCCTCCCGGTCAAACGCCCGTGACCCTGACAGAGGAGGCTGCCATGAACCCGCTTTCCGATTTCCATGCCCAAGGGGTGCCCTTACCCCATATCCGGCGCATTGCCGCTGATCGCCCCTTGCACTGGCTGCGCGCTGGCTGGCAGGACGTCAAGGCCAACCCGCTGCCCTCGCTGGCTTATGGCCTGCTCTTTGCGCTGGGCGGCGACTTCATCATCCTCGCCCTGCTCCAGAGTCCGCATCTGCTCTCGGTCTCGATCTCCGGTTTCTTCCTCGTCGCGCCGCTGCTTGCAGCCGGGCTTTACGAGTTGAGCAGGCGCACTGAAGCTGGCGAGAAGATATTGTTCATCGACTCGATCAAGTGTTTCCGGCGCAATGGCCAGTCGCTGGCCTTCTTCGGTCTGATCCTGGCCCTCATCATGTTGATGTGGGAGCGCTTTTCCGCCGTCACCTTTGCCCTGATCGACGCCACCTCGGCGCCGATGGCCAGCGCCTACCTCAACGAAATCCTCTTCGACGGCCAGCACCTGGCGTTCACCGCCACCTGGTTCCTGCTCGGCGGCATATTGGCGCTCTTCGTCTATGCCCTGAGCGTCGTTGCCGTACCGCTCATGCTCGACCGCGACGCCGACGTGGCCACGGCCATGATGACCAGCCTGCGCGCCTTCGTGCGCAATGCGGCGCCCCTGCTGCTGTGGGCGGCCATGCTCGTCGGCCTGACCCTGATCGGTTTCGCCACCCTGCTCTTCGGCCTGGTCCTGATCATGCCGATTCTCGGCCATGCCTCGTGGCATGCCTACCGCGAGCTTGTAGAATAGGGGTTCTGCCCCCAGATTCAACGGGCGGCCTGACCGCCCGTTTTTCTTGCCTGGAAACTAAAAATGACGACTGCCAACCCCCTGCTCGACTTCTCCGACCTGCCGCGCTTCGACACGGTTCAGCCCGAACACGTCAAACCGGCCATTGAATCGCTATTGACCGAAGGCCGTGCGCTGATCGAACGCCTGACCGCCGACACTACCCCGGCCACCTGGAAAGACTTCGCCGGCGCCCTGTCCGATGGTCTGGAGCCTTTCGGCCGCGCCTGGGGCATCGTCGGCCACCTGCATTCGGTCAATGACATCCCGGCCTGGCGCGAGGCGTACAACGAGATGCTGCCGGAGGTCTCGCGCTTCTACGCCGAGCTCGGCCAGAACCTCAAGCTCTTCGAGAAATACAAGGCACTGCGCGACAGCGCCGAATACGCCACGCTGAGCGTCGAGCAGAAGAAGGTGGTCAATAACGAAGTGCGCGATTTCCGCCTGTCCGGCGCCGAATTGCCGGATGACCAGAAGCCACGCTTCCAGGCCATCATGGAAGAGCTGTCGCAGCTTTCGGCCAAGTTCGCCGAGAACCTGCTCGACGCGACCAACGCCTTTTCGGAAGTCGTCACCGACGAAGCCCTGCTCGCCGGTCTGCCCGACGATGCCAAGGAAGCCGCGAAAACCGCTGCTGAAAAGGCTGGCGTCGAGGGCTGGCGTTTCAGCCTGCAAGCCCCGTCCTACGGCCCGGTCATGCAGTACGCCGACAACCGCGAGTTGCGCGCCCGCATGTACCGCGCCTACGCGACGCGCGCCGCCGAATTCCACGATGGCTCGAGCAAGCCGGAATGGGACAACACGCCGATCATCCAGCGCATGCTGGAACTCCGCGTTGAAGACGCCAAGATGCTTGGTTTCAACAACTTCGCCGAAGTGTCGCTGGCCCCGAAAATGGCCGATACGCCGGCCCAGGTGCTGGCTTTCCTACGCGAACTGGCGGCCAAGGCCAAGCCTTTCGCCGAGAAGGACATCGCCGAACTGCGCGCCTTCGCCAAGGAAGAACTTGGCCTGACCGATTTCCAGCCCTGGGACGCCGCCTATGTTTCCGAAAAGCTGCTGCAGGCCCGCTATGCGTTCTCCGAGCAGGAGGTGAAGCAGTATTTCACCGAGCCCAAGGTGCTCGGCGGCCTGTTCAAGGTCATCGAGAGCCTGTTCAACGTCAAGGTCAAGCCGGATACGGCGCCGGTCTGGCACGAGGATGTCCGTTTCTACCGCCTGGAAACGCCGGCCGGCGATCTGGTCGGCCAGTTCTACCTCGATCTCTACGCGCGCGAAACCAAGCGCGGCGGCGCCTGGATGGACGAAGCCCGCTCGCGGCGCCGGGTGCTTAACGGCATTCAGAAGCCGATTGCCTACCTCAACTGCAACTTCTCGCGCCCGAACGGCGGCAAACCCGCCACCTTCACGCACGACGATGTCACCACGCTCTTCCACGAAACTGGCCACGGCCTGCACCACCTGCTGACGCGCGGTGAAGAGCTCGGCGTTTCCGGCATTCATGGCGTCGAATGGGATGCCGTCGAGCTGCCGTCCCAGTTCATGGAAAACTATTGCTGGGAATGGGAAGTGGTCGAGGGGATGACGGCCCACGTCGATACCGGCGCCCCGCTGCCGCGCGAACTGTTCGACAAGATGCTGGCCGCCAAGAACTTCCAGAGCGGCATGATGGCCGTGCGCCAGATCGAGTTCTCGCTGTTCGACATGCTGATCCATTCCGATTTTGACCCGAAATCCGGGTTGACCGTGATGGACGTGCTCAAGGACGTGCGCAAGGAAGTCGCCGTGCTGCTGCCGCCTGAGTGGCACCGTTTCCCAAACAGTTTCTCCCACATTTTCGGTGGCGGCTACGGGGCGGGCTATTTCAGCTACAAGTGGGCCGAAGTGCTGTCGGCCGACGCCTACGCCGCCTTCGAAGAAGCCGGCAATCCGTTCGATGCCACCGTCGGCAAGCGCTTCCTCGACGAAATCCTGTCGGTCGGCGGTTCGCGCCCGGCCATCGAGTCGTTCAAGGCTTTCCGCGGTCGCGAGCCGAGCGTCGATGCACTGCTTCGTCATAGCGGTATGATTGCCGCCTAAGTCGTTCAGGGAGAAAAACCATGCGTTATCTGCTGCCCTTGTACCTGCTGTTGGCCGCCGTCGGCGTCCAGGCCGATACCTATCGGTGGACCGATTCCGGCGGCCGCACCGTCATCTCTGACACCCCGCCGCCGGGCGGTGCGAAGTCCATCGCCAAGCTGGGCGGCAAGCCGGAAGCCAGCGACGGTCTGTCCTTTGCCACCAAACGGGCGATGGAGTTGTTTCCCGTCACGCTGTACACCACGCCCGACTGCGTCGCCGAGTGCAAGAATGCACGCGACCTGCTGAACGGGCGCGGCACGCCCTTCACCGAGAAAGTGCTGCAGACGCAGGAGGACATCGATGAGTTGAAGCAACTGGTCGGCGACCTCTTCCTTCCTTCTCTCAAGGTCGGCAAACAGAGCTTCCGTGGTTTTGAAGCGGGCGCCTACAACAACCTGCTCGACCTCGCCGGCTATCCGAAGAGCGCAGCCAGGATCACGGGCGGCGACAGCAAGTGAAGATTGCCAGCTGGAATGTAAATTCGCTCAAGGTCCGCCTGCCGCACCTGCTCGACTGGCTGGCTGCGGCCAAACCCGATGCGCTGTGCCTGCAGGAACTCAAGCTCGAAGACCACAATTTCCCGCGCGCCGAGATCGAGGCGGCCGGCTACCACGTCGCCTTCTCCGGCCAGAAGACCTACAACGGCGTCGCCCTGCTCGCCCGCGAACCGATTGCCGATGTCGTCTGCGGCAACCCGCATTTTCCGGACGAGCAGAAGCGCCTGATCAGCGGCACAGTCGGCGACACCCGGGTCATCTGCGCCTACATGCCGAACGGCCAGGAAGTCGGCTGCGACAAGTACGACTACAAGCTGCGCTGGCTTGACGGGCTGGCTGTCTGGATCGGCGAGTGCGGCGACTACAACATCGCCCCCGACGAGCGCGACGTGCACGACCCGAAACGCTGGGCCGACTGCATTCTCGTCTCGCCGCCCGAACGCGCCGCTTTCCAGCGCCTGATCGGCCTCGGCCTGAGCGACAGTTTCCGGCTCTTCGAGCAACCGGAAAAAACCTTCTCGTGGTGGGATTACCGCATGCTCGGGTTCCAGAAAAACCAGGGACTGCGCATCGATCACATCCTGCTCTCGAAGCCGCTGGCCGACAGCTGCACGGCAGCCGGTGTCGACCGCGCGCCGCGCAAGCTCGAGCGGCCGTCCGATCACGCCCCGGTGTGGGCGGAAATAGGCGGTTGAGCATGAATCCCACGGTCGACCGGGAAAAAGTGCTGAATTTGTACCCGGCGCTGGGCGGCCTGCCGGCCGACCGGCTCGCCGCCCTGCTCCCGCCACAGGCCATCATGCACCTGCCGGCCGGCACCCAGGTTTTTGCCGAAAACCAGCCCTGCCAGGGTTTCCCGCTGCTGCTCGAAGGCAGCATCAAGGTCATCAAGCTGGCCGCCAGCGGCCGGGAGCTGATGCTCTACCGCGTCGCACCCGGCGGCTCGTGCATCATTTCATCGAGCTGCCTGCTCGGCCACACCGACTACAACGCCCGCGGCATTGCCGAAACGCCGCTGACGCTGCTCGCCCTGCCGGTCGGCGCCTTCGCCGCGCTGATGGTCGAACATCCGCCCTTCCGCGATTTCGTCTTTCATCTGTTCGCTGACCGCATCGGCGAGCTCATGCAGCTCGTCGAGGAAGTTGCCTTCGCCCGCCTCGATCAGCGCCTGGCCAAACTGATCCTGGCCCGCAACGAAACGGTGCTCGGCGTCACGCACCAGCAACTGGCCGACGAACTGGGCAGCGTCCGCGAAATCGTCAGCCGTCTGCTCAAGGGGTTTTCTGCCCAGGGGCTGGTCACGCTGGGCCGCGAGCAACTGACGGTCGTCGACCGGGATGGCTTGCAAAAACTTGCTTCTGTGTGACCGAGGTTACATACGCCGCCCGGCCGGAACGTTACATTGGCGGCGTACACCTAACTTAAACGGAGAACACCATGGCTGCAAATGTTGGCGGTATCGACAAAATCCTTCGCATCGTTGCCGGCGCCGGCCTGATCGGCGCAACTGCTGCCGGCCTGCTGCCGGTCTGGGGCTACATCGGCGTCGTCCCCCTCGCCACTGGCCTGATGGGCTGGTGCCCGGCCTACACGCTGTTCGGCATCAAGACCTGCTCGACGAAGTAATCAACTTCGAGTCCGCAAAAAAACCCGCTTCGGCGGGTTTTTTCATGGGTCCGAATATTTCAATTTCGGGCATTTTTTACGGTTGACCGTAGCAAGCCCGGTTGACCGTGGGATTCTCGCTACGCCCCGGCTGACAGGTAGTTGGCGATCCGCACGTAATCCTCGACCGAAACATCCTCCGGACGCAGGGTCGGCGCGATGCCGAGTTCGGCGAAACCGGCGTCGCTGAGCATGCCCTTCATGGTATTGCGCAGCATCTTGCGGCGTTGCGAGAAGGCAGTCAGGACGACCTGCGACAGCTTTTCCTGACTCTTGGCATTGAGTTCCGAAACCGGCTTGGGGATCAGGCGGACGACGGCTGACTGGACTTTAGGCGGCGGATCGAAACTTTCCGGTGGCACATCGATCAGCCACTCAAGATAGAAACGGTATTGCAGCATCACCGACATGCGGCCGAAATCGGCGTTGCCCGGCTCTGCCACCATGCGCTCGACGACCTCCTTTTGCAGCATGAAATGCATGTCGTGCAGGACGTCGACGTAGTCGGCGAGGTGGAAGAGTAGCGGCGTCGAGATGTTGTAGGGCAGATTGCCGACCAGCCGCAGGTTCTTGCCAATGCTGGCGAAATCGAAGGCCAGGGCGTCGCCTTCGTGGATCGTCATACGTTCCGGCGTGTGCTGCTTTTTCAGACGGGCGATCAGGTCACGGTCGATTTCGACGACGTGCAGGTGATCGACACGCTGCATGAGCGGCTCGGTAATCGCCCCCAGACCGGGGCCAATTTCGACGACGACATCGTCGCGTTTCGGGTTGATCGCCGAGACGATGGCGGCAATGATGCCGTGGTCGACGAGAAAATTCTGGCCGAAGCGTTTGCGGGCGACGTGACCCTTCATGATTGTTTCCTTGTTGCCATGCGTGCCGCTTCAGCCACCGCTTCGAACAGGCTGCCCGGATCGGCCTTGCCGGTGCCGGCCAGTTCGAGCGCCGTGCCGTGATCGACCGAGGTGCGGATGATGGGCAGGCCGAGCGTGACGTTGATGCCTTTGCCGAAGGTGGCGTACTTGAGTGCGGTCAGGCCCTGGTCGTGATACATGGCGAGCACGGCGTCGCCCTGGGCGAGGATGGGCGGCGTGAACATCGTGTCGGCCGGATAGGGGCCGGCGAGCTGCATGCCTTCGCCGCGCAGTTTTTCGAGCACGGGCGTGATGACTTCGATTTCTTCCATGCCGAGATAACCGCCTTCGCCGGCGTGCGGGTTGAGGCCGGCGACGAGGATGCGCGGCTGGGCCAGGCCGTATTTGCCGCGCAGATCGGCGTGCAGGATGCGCAGCGTTTTTTCCAGCACCTCGGCGGTGATCGCGGCGGATACATCCTTGAGCGGCAGGTGCGTGGTGGCCAGCGCGACGCGCAGCGGGCCGCGCTCGGTGTCGCCGGCCAGCATCATGACGACGAGCGGCGTCCCGGTCTTCTCGGCGAGGTATTCGGTGTGGCCGGTGAAATGCACGCCGGCGTCGTTGATGACGCCTTTATGCACCGGTGCCGTCGCCATCGCGGCGAACTCGCCGGATTGGCAACCGGCCAGCGCCCGATCGAGCAGGGCCAGCACGTAGGGACCGTTGGCAGCGTCGAGTTGCCCGGCTTGGGCGGGCACGGCGAGCGGAATGTGTACGACGTCGAGAATGCTACGGTCAACCGGAAATTCGGGGCAAAAATCACGGAATTTCACCGCCAGCCCGAGTTGCGCCGCTCGCGCCTCAAGCAAGCCACGGTCGCCGACAATGACCGGCTGGACATCGCCTTGGTAGCCGGCCAGACGCAGGCAAAGCTCCGGGCCGATGCCGGCCGGCTCGCCGCTGGTCACGGCTATGACCGGGGGCATCACTTTTCGATGAGTCGGTTTTCGACGTAGGTACGGTCGCGCAACTGGCGCAGCCAGTCCTGGTAGGCTTCGTCGAGCTTGCGCTCGCGCAGGGCCTGACGGGCCGCACCGCGCTTGCGCTCTTCGGAGACATCGCGCTCGCGACGCTCCTGAACCTGGATGAGGTGCATGCCGAACGGCGACTGGACGACCGGGCTCAGCTCGTTAATCTTGAGCGAATTCATGGCCCGCTCGAATTCCGGCACGGTGTCGCCCGGGCTGAGCCAGCCGAGGTCGCCGCCCTTGGCGGCCGAGCCGTCCTGGGAATTGAGACGGGCTTGCTCGGCGAAATCGACGCCGTTCGCGATGCGCTCACGAATGATCTCGAGCTTGTGCCGGGCCTCGGACTCGGAAACCACTTCGTTGATGCGGATCAGGATGTGACGGGCATGGGTCTGTTGCACCGAAGCCGGGGCGCTGCCACCACGCTTGTCGACCAGCTTGACGATGTGGAAGCCGGCCGACGAGCGGAGCAGCGGGCTGATCTGGCCGGGCTGCAGGCGGCTGGCCGCTTCGGCGTAGAGCGACGGCAGGCGGTCGAGCGCCCGCCAGCCGAGATCGCCCCCCTTGAGCGCATCCGGCGCGTCGGAATAGGTGGCGGTCAGCTGGGCAAAGTTTTCGCCTGACTCGGCCAACTTGAGCGCCTGTTCGCCGCGCACACGCAGTTTCTGCAATTGCTCGGGACTGGCCGATTCCGGCGCCCGCAGGAGGATGTGGGCCAGCTGATACTCCTCGCCGCTCCCGGTCGCGGCCTGGTTGGCCAGGAAGTTGTCGATCTCGCCGTCGGAAATGACGAGCCGGCTGTCGACCTCGCGTTCGCGCAGGCGAACGGTCACGATCTCGTTGCGAATTTCCTCGCGGAACTGGGCGTATTCGACGCCGTCCTTTTCCAGCGCCTGGCGGAACTGCGCCAGAGTCATCTTGTTGCCGGCGGCAATGCGGCCGATCGCCTGTTCGAGCTGGGCATCGTCGACCCGCATGCCGGAATCGCGGGCATATTGAAGCTGGACGCGCTCCATGATCAGGCGCTCGAGCATCTGGCCCTCGAGCACATCCTGCGACGGCAGCGGCGTGCCCTGCCTCTGCAACTGCTTGAGGGCAGCGGCGAGACGGGTGCGCAGCTCGACGTAGGTGACGACCTCGTTGCCGACGACGGCGACAATACGATCGGCCGCGATGGGCTCGACCGACGCGGCGAACACGGGATGCGCCAGCAGGCCGCCGAGGCAGGAGATCAGGACAAGCAGGTGACGAATAATTTTGGTCATGGCGTTCATTGGGAATTGAGCAGGGTGCTGCTATTGGGCAGCTCGTTGATCTTGCCATAGCCCGGGATGCTGCGCCGGAGCAGGCCTATCGGATTGGTACCGATACTACCGAAATCGTTGAGTTCGAGCTGGAAAAACAGCGTGTCGTTCGGTGTGCCGGAAATAGCCGCCAGCCGCTGGCCGACGATGCGCACAGCCCAGCAACCGGCGTTGTACTCGACGCCGGCAATCGTTTCAAGGGTCTTCTTGTCGCGCAAGGAGTAGTTGTAGCGGCCGACGGCATACCACTTGGCCGAAATCGGCCACTGGCCGGCGATGTCGATCTGGTCGACGGTAGAGTCGTTGGTCAGCTGATTACGCGTGTAGCGATAGCTGCCCGACAGCACCTTGCCGAGTTCCGGCTGGAAACGAACGCCGGCCGAGAAACGCTCGCTGACGTTGTCGCGATAGTTGTATTCCCAGGCCACGTCGGTATAGGTTTTCGGTGCTACCAGGCCGTTGACCGCAGCAACGAGATTGGAGAAGTCGGCGGTGCGGGCGGTTTCGCCGGTAATCGCAACACGCTGCTGGTTGAAGTAGTGGCGCTGGCCGATCATCGCCTTGAAGCGCTCGACCCCGGTCGCACCGTCGAGCAGGCGGGTCGTCACGGCGGCCGTCAGCTGGTTGGCGTCGTTGATCCGGTCATAGCCGCTATAGCGGTTCTCGGAAAACATCTGGGCGAAGTTGAAGTCGGACAGCGCCGTGTCGAAGAGCGGAATCTGATCCTGGTCCTTGTACGGGATATTCACGTAGTAAAGACGCGGCTCCAGGGTCTGGATATAGCCGTTGCCGAACCAGTCGCCCTCGCGCTCGAAAATCATCGTCGAATCGACCGTGAAGGTCGGCAGCACGCGGTTGATGCTGCTTTCCTGGCCAACCAGCTGATTGCTCAGCGCGTAGTGGCTCATGTGCAGGCCGACCTTGGGCGTGATCTGGAAGGCCGGATGGACATAGGGCAACGAGACCTGCGGATAGAAGATGAGGCGGTCGCCCTGGATCTTCGTGCTGTCGGCATGGGTGAAACGCGAGAACTGGCCGATCATGCTGAGGTCGGTGTGCAGCACGTTCGGCTTGTAGCCCGTGATGTTGAGCTGCGGCTCAAGGAAATACGGGCGGGCCACGGGCACTGCCGGGTCAAGCTGCAGGGTCTGGTAGCGCAGGACCTGCATGCTGCTCTGCAGCCAGGGCGACGGCGCATAACTGAGCGAGACCTGCTTGGGCAACTGGGTGGCCGATGTCTGGAGCAGGCGCGATGACAGATCCTGCCAGTAGGTGTCGTCGGAAACGCCTTGCCAGTTGATGGCCGCCGACACGCCCCGCCCGAGATTGTGCTGGTGCTCGATCCGGTAGGCGTAACGACGGCGGTCCAGGGCCTCGTCATTGGGCAGGTATTCGAGGCGCGTGACACCCTGGAAATTGTGGTCAAGATAACGCGCTTCGGCGCCGAGCTGGAAGCCGCGCTTACTCATGTAGCGCGGGAACAGCGTCAGGTCGTAATTGGGCGCGATGTTCCAGTAATAAGGCAGCGTGAAGTCGATGCCGCTGCGGGTCGAGGTCGAGAAATGCGGGTGCAGGATGCCAGAGCGCCGCTGGCCATTGAGCGAGAACGAGACAATCGGCGAGTAGAGCAGCGGCACGCCACCGAACCACAACGAGGCATGGCTGGCCGTGCCTTCGTTGTTGTCGTAATCGAGATGCGTTTCCGAGGTTTGCAGGTACCAGTCATCGCGCCCGGGCTTGCAGGTCGAGAAGGTATTGGCAAAGAAGGTGTACTGGTTTTCGCCCTCGAAATCGACGCGCTCGGCCCGGCCGTTGGCTTCGGTCGGGCGCTGCGGCGGCGATTGCGTCGGCAGGCCGTAGCTGTTCGCCACATTGAGCATCATCGGGGCGCCCGAGGTACTGGACGTCGTCGTCGCCACCGTCACGACAGTCTGCGTCGGCTCATAGAAGCGGCTCGGGGTTTCCTTGAGGATGCGATAACTGATGTTTTCGGCCGAGCCGATCTGCTCGTCGAGCTTGATTTTGAGATGCGGCGTATCGATCTCGGCGCCATCCTGCAGCACGCGTACCGAGCCGACGGCCTCGAGCTCGTCGTCGAGCATGCGATAGGTCAGGCGGTCGGCAAGGATGAGCGACCCCGTCTTGCGCAATTCGACATTGCCCTCGGCCACCGTCAGATCGTCGGTCTGGCCTTCGATCCGCTCGGCGCTGACGAACAGCGGATAGCTATCGTCCTTCTTGAGAACCGACGGTAGTTCAATACCGACCGTAACCGGCGCCGTTCCCTGCCTTTTCTTGCCGAGCACATTGAAACGACGCTCCTGACGGAGCCGCAGCGGCACGTCGGCGGCCGCCAGTTGCATGACGGCGGGCGCTTCGGCCGATGCCTCGTCGGCACTTTCGAGGCCCGACAATTGCAGGCGCAGGACGTCATCGGCAGCATGGCTGGTCTGCGCCCCGACAAACAGGCAGTAGACGAAAACGGCAAGCGGACGGCGGGCAAAACCGGGCATCAAGGCAATCTATGGAAGTCCGGGACCGGAACGGCCGATGCCCGAGTGTTAAAATCGCGCCATTTTACAACGAAGCGAACCCTAGCCGCTTATGGAACCCATGCCGCGCGATCAACTTGTTGCCAGTTTTCGCCGCTATTTCCGGCTGACCTGGCCGGATGGCCAGACGCGCATCCTGATGGACGCGCCGCCGGAGAAAGAGGACTGCCAGCCCTTCATCCACGTCGCCGGCCTGCTCGCCAAGGCTGACCTGGCCGCGCCGCGCGTCCTCGACAAGGATCTCGACAACGGCTTCCTGGTCCTCACCGACCTCGGCCGCATCGGCTATCTTGATGCACTCAACGCCGACCTGTCGCTGGCTGACATGCTCATCCGCCCGGTTCTCGACGTGCTCGTCAAATGGCAATGCTCGTCGACCGCCGCCACGCTGCCGCCCTACGACGCCACCCTGTTGCGCCGCGAACTCGATCTTTTCCCCGAATGGTTCATCGGCCGCCACCTTGGCGTCGAACTGGACGACAGCGAAAAGTCGATGCTCGACCGGACCTTCAAGTTCCTCATCAACAACGCGCTGAATCAGTCCAAGGTCTTCGTGCACCGCGACTTCATGCCGCGCAACCTGATGGTCGTCGAAAGTGCCGAGCGCCTGACGCCGGGCATCATCGACTTTCAGGATGCGGTCTACGGCCCGATCACCTATGACGTCGTCTCGCTCTTCCGCGACGCCTTCATTTCCTGGGAAGAAGAACAGGAGATCGACTGGGTCATCCGCTACTGGGAGAAAGCCCGCGCCGCCGGCCTGCCCGTGCGCGAGGACTTCGGCGCCTTCTGGCGCGACTACGAACTGATGGGCCTGCAACGCCACCTCAAGGTGCTCGGCATCTTCTGCCGCCTCAAGTACCGCGACGGCAAGGAAAAATACAGCGAAGACCTGCCGCGCTTCATGAACTACGCCCGCAAGACGGCCCACCGCTACGTCCAGCTCAAGCCGCTGCTCAACCTGCTCGACAAGCTCGAAGGCAACACCGAGCAGATCGGCTACCGGCGTTAGATGAAAGCCTTCATCCTCGCCGCCGGCCGCGGCGAACGCATGCGGCCGCTGACCGACCACACGCCCAAGCCGCTGCTGGTGGCCGGCGGCAAGCCGCTCATCGTCTGGCATCTGGAGCGACTGGCAGCGGCGGGATTCAAGGAAATCGTCATCAACCACGCCCACCTCGGTTCGCTCATTGAACAGACGCTGGGCGACGGTTCGCAATGGGGCCTGCACATCCAGTATTCGCCCGAAGCGCCGGGCGCGCTCGAAACCGCCGGCGGCATCGCCACCGCGCTGCCGCTGCTCGGCGACGAGCCCTTTCTGGTGGTCAATGGCGACGTTTATTGCGATTTTGATTTTGGCCGTTTTTTCCGGTTGACCGTGGAAGGCTGGAAACCGGCCGCCCATCTGGTCATGGTCGCCAATCCGGCACATCACACCGGCGGCGACTTCAGCCTGGACGGCGAACGCGTCGTTTTCGCCAACAGCGAGCAAACCTTCACCTACGCCGGCATCGGCGTCTTCTCGCCAGACCTCTTCTCTGGCGTAACTCCCGGCACGATCATGAAACTCCGCCCCCTGCTCGACGCCGCCATCGCCGCCGGCACGCTGACCGGGGAACGCTTCGCCGGCCGCTGGGTCGACGTGGGAACGCCACAACGATTAGCAGATCTGGACGGCGAACTCCTTCAAATCACTTGAATGTGAGCGAAATTGGCAACAAAGCTAGGAATGCCCCATCTTTTGCGCTAATAACCGCGGTCAATGGCCGCAGCTTGGCACCCACGGGTAGGCAACGTATATCGCCACCTTGCCTGGATGTTTTCCGCAAGTAGCCGGCCAAAACCTCAGAATCCTCTGCGGACAAATCGAGCAGTGCGACCGGCTTGGCCACCCCCAGCAAGGTACTCCGAATCTCATTATAAGGAACGTAATACTTAGGGAAGCTTTCGACGCCCACCCCAAAAGCTGAAGCGTTTGACATACTCAGCCGTTCAGCCGGAGTATCAGGCACGCGAGTTCCCACCAGACGAGGACCGGTCAACGACAAAGTCTTGTATTCATCGAAGCGCGCCTCCGCAATATCAACCGGATCCAGTTCGGAAGCGCTCACGATCTTGAAATCAACATCGGTTGCGACAATATAGACCGGACGCCCTGAATACATCGCAAAAACACCGTACCCAAGCGCCGCCATTTGCAGCAGCGCAATGACCGAGAGATCGAGCAACAGGAATTTCTTTTTTGGATTGAAAATAATTAGCGTGATCAATGGTCCGATGACAACATCAACGCCAACGATCAAAAACAACAACTCAGCCCCTCCCATTGCCTGAAACAAAGGCGATGGGAACCAAACAAATAACATGGTGCTAAGCACAATCAGCCCAACAATCAGACTAATAACAACGTGCCCAGCCGTAGCCTGAAAACGCGTTAGGGAGCGAATGGAGCGCATGCTAGGAATTCGACGAAATAAATGAAAAATCTGATAAATGGGCATTCTTCCACGTCAAAGCCAGTCCAAGCAATTATCACTTGGCGCCCACGAAAGTGTCTAGTATTGGTCCATACGATGCGGGAGTCACCCCCAATTTATTGACCGGTAACCAACGAGCACATAAGCTGGCAAAAATTTGACTAAGCTGGACACTCGACACTCTGCCACCGAAGCACCATACGCTGTTAGTGCATTCGAAAGAGTTGCCAGCAACACGTCAGAAGACCGAGCAAAGCAACGAATTTCCAGCCCCAAACACCTAAGCGCACACTCAGCGTAAATCATTCCCGGAACGCATGACCCACGCCCACTTTCTCGCCCGCCGCAAGCGTCTACTGAAAACCATCGGCGATGGTGTCGCCATCGTGCCGACGGCGCCGGAGGTCATCCGCAACCGCGACGCCCATCACCTTTATCGTTTCGACAGCTATTTCTGGTACCTGACCGGCTTCCCGGAGCCCGAAGCGGTCGTCGTGCTGGTGGGCGGCAAGAAGCCGAAATCCATCCTGTTCTGCCGCGAGAAGCACGAAGAGCGGGAAATCTGGGATGGCTATCGCTACGGCCCGAAAGCGGCCAAGGTTGCTTTCGGCTTTGACGCCGCCTACCCGATCGAGCAACTCGACAAGAAACTGGCCGAGTTCCTCGTCGACCGCAACACGCTGTGGCACGCCATCGGCCATGACGCCGAATGGGACGCCCGCATCGCCAAGGCGCTCAATGAAGTCCGCGCCCAGACTCGGGCCGGCAAGCGGGCGCCGCGCGCCATCCACGACCTTCGCGCCGAACTCGACAGCATGCGCTTGGTCAAGGATTCCGCCGAAGCCGGCATCCAGCAGCGCTCGGCCGACATTGCCAGCGCCGGCCACGCCCGCGCCATGCGCGCCTGCCGCCCCGGCCTGGCCGAATACGAACTCGAAGCCGAGCTGACCTACGAATTCCGCAAACGCGGCGCCGACGCCCATGCCTACACGCCCATCGTCGCCGGCGGCGCCAATGCCTGTGTGCTGCACTATGTCTCCAACGACAAGATCCTTAACGACAACACGCTAGTATTGATCGACGCCGGCTGCGAAGTCGAAGGCTACGCCGCCGACATTACCCGCACTTTCCCGGTCAATGGTCGCTTCAATGCGGCGCAGAAGGACGTGTACGAAATCGTCCTCGCTGCCCAGGATGCCGCCTTCGCCGCCACCGCCCCCGGCCGTCATTTCATGGAAGGCCACGATGCCGCCGTGCGCGTGCTGACGCAAGGGATGATCGACCTCAAGCTGCTCACTGGCGACCTCGACAACCTGATCGACAAGGGCGACTACAAGCGTTTCTACATGCACCGCACCGGCCACTGGCTCGGCCTCGATGTGCACGACGCTGGCGAATACAAGGTCGGCGACGAGTGGACCCAATTGCAGCCGGGCATGACGCTGACCGTCGAACCCGGCCTCTACATCCGCCCGGGCGCCGACATTCCGCCGGCACTGGCCGGCATCGGCATCCGCATCGAGGACGATGTGCGCGTGACGGAAACCGGTTGCGACATTTTCACGACCGCCCCGAAGACGGTCTCCGAAATCGAGGAAGTCATGCGCCATGACTGAAGCGGTCGACGTCCTGATCATCGGCGCCGGCCCGGTCGGCATGACGCTGCACCTGGCGCTCGCTGCTGGCGGCCAGAAATCGCTGCTCATTGACCGCCGACCGCTGCAAGACCAACAAAGCGACCCGCGCGCCCTCGCCCTGTCGCACGGTGCCCGCCAGTTGCTCGAACAAATCAACAGCTGGCCGACGCGCGCCGCGACGCCAATCGAAACCATCCACATCTCGCAAAAGGACGGTTTCGGCCGGACGCTGATCGACCATCAGGAATACGATCTACCCGCCCTCGGCTACGTCGTCCGCTACCGCGACCTGGCCGGCGCGCTGGCAAAAAATCTGGCCACCGACGCCGTGCTCGCCGAAACCGAAATCCTCAACATCACGCCGGACGACGACGGCGTCACGGCCTCGCTGCGCCATGCCGGCCAGTTGCGCACCATCCGGACCAAGCTACTCGTGCACGCCGAAGGCACGCCCGGCGACGATCCGGCCATCAAGGTCAGCGACTACGAACAGCATGCCATCATCTGCGAAGTCACCCCAACGCCCGGCCACAACAAGCGCGCCTGGGAACGCTTCACCCCCGACGGCCCGCTCGCCCTGCTGCCGCTCGGCGACGAATTCTCCATCGTTTTCACCCTGCCGCCAGCCAAGGCCGACGCCATCATGGCGATGGACGACGACGCCTTCATCGCCGCCCTGCAAACCCAGTTCGGCCACCGCATGCGCTTCGCCAATCCCGGCAAGCGCAGCCGCTTCCCGCTGTTTCTTCGCCTGCGCGACACGCTGGTCAAAGGCAACGAAGTGTGGATCGGCAACACCGCCCAAACCCTGCACCCGGTCTCTGGTCAGGGCTTCAACCTGGGCATCCGCGACGCCTGGCAACTATCCGAAATTTTGCTCAAAAACGGCGTTGACCGTAGCAATCTGGCCATCTACGCCGCCAGTCGCCGCCTCGACCGCCGCGCCAGCGCCTTCTTCACCGACCAGATCGTCCGCACCTTCTCCAACGATTTCGGCCCGCTCAAACTCGCCCGCGGCCTCGGCCTGCTGGCGCTCGACATCTGCCCGCCGGCTCGCCACTTCGTCGCCAAGCGCATGATCTGGGGCGCCCGCGCCTGGCCTTGATCCAGCCTAAAGGCGGATATGCCGGGCATCGGTTACAGTGCCGCTCCGCCCACCCGCCCACCGACGCATGAAGACAAGCACCGCCTGGTTCCTCGCCTGCCGCCCGAAGACGCTGTCCGTCTCGCTCTCGCCGGTGCTCGTCGGGACGGCCATCGCCTGGCACGACAGCGCCACGCTGCTCTGGCTCCCGCTGCTCGCCGCTGCGTTCGGCGCCGCCTTCATCCAGATCGGCACCAACCTGTTCAACGACGTCGGCGATTTCCTGCGCGGCACCGACACGCCGGACCGCCTCGGCCCCAAACGCGCCACGGCTGAAGGCTGGCTGACGCCCGGCAAGATCAAGGCCGGCGCCTGGCTCAGCTTCGCCCTGGCCTTCCTGTGCGGCATCTATCTGGTCGCCCACGGCGGCTGGCCCATCGTCGCCATCGGCCTCGCCTCGCTGGCCGCCGGCTGGGCCTATATTACCGCGACCTCGACGGCGATGCCCAAAGTGGCAAACACACGCTGGCCGTCCGCCTTGGCCGGCCACTGACGCGCCGCCTCTACGCCGCCGAAATGCTTGCGCCCTATGCCTTGCTGCCGCTGCTCGCCGAGCTCGGCTGGCCGTGCACCCTGCCGCTGCTGTCGTTACCGCTCGCCATCAAACTGATCCGCCGCTTCCACCGCGAAGCCCCCGGCCCGGTGTTCAACAACATCCTTGCCGCCACGGCCGGGCTGCAACTTGTTTTTGCTTTGCTGTTAACCCTGAGCTTCACGATTTGACTATTTTTTAGGCGCCGACTCAGGTAAAATGCGCGGCTCCCCCCGACTTGCCCCGACCCTGCGCGCCCATGGAATTTGCCGGTTTCCAGCTCCGAAATAATTTGTTTGTTGCCCCCATGGCCGGCGTGACGGATCGTCCTTTCCGCCAGTTGTGCAAGAAAATGGGCGCCGGGCTGGCTGTCTCGGAAATGGTCACCTCGAACTCGCTGCTCTACGGCAGCAAGAAGACCCTGCGCCGGGCCAATCACGAGGGCGAAGTGGCGCCGATCTCCGTACAGATCGCCGGCGCCGACCCGGCCATGATGGCTGAGGCAGCAAAACACAACGTCGATAACGGCGCCCAGATCATCGACATCAACATGGGCTGCCCGGCCAAGAAGGTCTGCAACGTCATGGCCGGCTCGGCGCTGATGCAGGACGAGGAGCAGGTCGGCCGCATTCTCGACGCTGTCGTCGCTGCCGTTCCGAACACCCCGGTCACCCTTAAATTCCGTACCGGCTGGAACATCGCCAACAAGAACGCGCCGACCATCGCCCGCATCGCCGAATCCGCCGGCATCCGTGCCGTCGCCATCCACGGCCGGACGCGCTGCCAGCAATACACCGGCGAAGCCGAGTACGACACCATCGCGCTGGTCAAGACGCTGATCCGCATTCCGGTCATCGCCAACGGCGACATCACGACGCCGGAAAAGGCCAAGCACGTGCTGGATGTCACCGGCGCCGACGGCATCATGATCGGCCGCGCCGCCCAGGGCCGCCCCTGGCTGTTCCGCGAAATCGAACACTTTCTGAAAACCGGCGAGCATCTGCCGCCGGCCAGGGTCAGCGAGATCCACAGCATCCTGCTGGCGCATCTCGAAGACCTTTACGCTTTCTACGGCCCGGAAACGGGGTTCAAGATCGCCCGCAAGCACATCTCCTGGTACACCAAGGGATTGGTTGGCTCGGCGGCCTTCCGTAAGGAAATGAACGTCCTGCCCAGCATCGAACAACAGATGC
>PHCH01000105.1 GCA_002840785.1 Betaproteobacteria bacterium HGW-Betaproteobacteria-4
TCGTGACGAAACCGGTGACTTCGAGGCCAAAGCCGGTCATGGAGGGCATCTTGCGCGGGCTGGAGAGCAGGCGCATCTTGGAAACGCCGACATCGCGCAAGATCTGGGCGCCGATGCCGTAGGTGCGCGGGTCCCATTTGACCGGAGCGCTCGGGGCAGTGCCGGTCAGGCGCGAGAGGATGGCTTCGCCGTCTTCCGGGCGGTGCATGAGGACGATGACACCGTGGCCGAATTTGGCCATGGCCGACTGGGCTTCCTCGATGGAGAAGGACTGGCGCTTGCTGGCCGGGTCGAGGAAGTCGAGGACGGAGAGCGGTTCATGCACACGAACCAGCGTTTCGTCGCCGGCCGGGATATCGCCCTTGACCAGCGCCAGATGCGTGGCGCCGCTGGCCTGATCGACGTAGGCGTGCATGGTGAAATCGCCGTGGGCGGTGCTGATGGTCTTGCTCGTGACGCGCTTGACCAGGGTTTCCGAGGCGGCGCGGTAGTGGATGAGGTCGGCGATGGTGCCGATCTTCAGGCCGTGTTCCTTGGCGAATTCGATGAGTTCCGGCAGACGGGCCATGGTGCCGTCGTCGTTCATGATTTCGCAGATCACCGAGGACGGCTCGAGGCCGGCCATGCCAGCCAGGTCACAGCCGGCTTCGGTGTGGCCGGCGCGGACCAGCACGCCGCCTTCGCGGGCGGTGATCGGGAAGACGTGGCCGGGTTGGACGATGTCGTCGATGGTCGTGTTCTTGGCGACGGCGACCTGGATGGTGCGCGCCCGGTCGGCGGCGGAAATGCCGGTGGTGACGCCTTCGGCAGCTTCGATGGAAACGGTGAAGGCGGTGCCGTACTGGGTCTTGTTGTTCTTGGCCATCTGGACGAGGCCGAGCTTCTTGCAGCGGGCTTCGGTCAGCGTCAGGCAGACCAGGCCACGGCCGAATTTGGCCATGAAATTGATCGCCTCGGGCGTGATGTGTTCGGCGGCCATGACGAGGTCGCCCTCGTTTTCGCGGTCTTCTTCATCGACCAGGATGACCATGCGACCGGCCTTGAGTTCGGCGACGATCTCGGCGGTGCTGGCGATGGCGGGATGGGGTGGCATTGGGGTGTCCGGGAACAGCAAAAGGGGGGTGCTATTTTCGCAGAAACAGGCCGTTAGCACATGACTTTAGTGCCTTGGCGCCGACAGGATTCAGGGCAGGTAGGCTTCGACCTGAACGCGCAGGCGGACTTCGTCGCCGATGAAGGGGATGCCGTTGTTCAGGCCGAATTCCGAGCGGCGCAGCACGCCGATGGCGTCGGCACCGCAGCCGCGCCGGCGGCTGGCCAGATTGAGGCCGCATTTGAAGCGGCTGACTTCGAGGCGCAGCGGCCGGCTTTCGCCGAGCATGACGAGGACGCCGTCGACTGCGCTCAGCTTTTCGTCGGTGAAAATGAGTTTCTGGCTGCGAAAGAAAATGTAGGGAAAGTCCCTGGCCTTGAACCAGTCGTCGCCGCGCAGCACGTCGTCGCGCAATTCAAAACCTGTGTCGAGCGAGGCGGTTTCGATGCTGATGTCGATGCGCCCGGTTTTCGTCTCGGCGTCGAATTCGACGATGCCGCTGCTCCGGTTGAACTGGCCGCGCTGCGTCGAAAAGCCGAGGTGGTCGATTTCAAAGCTGGCGTAGGTGTGCGCCGGGTCGATGGTGTATTCGGCGGCGTCGGCCAGGGGTAGACAGGCGGCAAAAAGCAGGGCAGGGAGGAGTCTCACGGTCAACCGGAAAAAAAGGCCAAAAATGAAATGGCGATGGCGGTCTGACCGTGTGGGGTAGAAGCCGTTCCCCTCAATTCGCGGTAGCATCGCTGCCCATGCGGCATGCCCTCCTTTTCTCCGTCTTCGTCATCGCCTCCTGCGGGCTGGCCTACGAGCTGATCGCCGGCGCCCTGGCGTCCTACCTGCTCGGCGATTCGGTGACGCAGTTCTCGACGGTGATCGGCACCTATCTGTTCGCCATGGGCGCCGGTTCGTGGCTGTCGAAATACATCACGCGCGACCTGGTCGGGCGCTTCATCCAGATCGAACTGATGGTTGGCCTGCTTGGCGGCTTTTCGGCCATCGGGCTGTTCCTCGTTTTCACCTGGCTGGGCGGGCCGTTCAAGCTGGTGCTCTACCTCGCGGTGTTCGGCGTCGGCGTGCTCGTCGGACTGGAGATTCCGCTGGTCATGCGCATTTTGAAGCGCGAACTGGCCTTCAAGGATCTCGTGTCGCAAGTGCTCACTTTCGATTATCTCGGTGCGCTGGCGGTCTCCATCCTGTTTCCACTCGTGCTGGCACCGCACATCGGCATGGTCCGGACCGGCCTGCTCTTTGGCCTGCTCAACGTCACCGTGGCACTCTGGGCGCTGCATCTGTTCCGCGATCAACTGCCATCGCGGCGCTGGCTGGCTGTGCAAAGCTGGACGGTCTTCGGCCTGCTCGCTGCCGGTTTCGCTGGCGCCGGCCAACTGACGACCATCGCCGAAACCCACCTCTACGCCGACGACATCATCCACGCCGAAACGACGCCCTACCAGCGCCTCGTCGTCACCCGCTGGCGCGACGATCTGCGGCTGTTCATCAACGGCAACCTGCAGTTTTCCTCGCACGATGAATACCGTTACCACGAGGCGCTGGTCCATCCGGGTCTGGCCAGTCTGCCCGGCGCCAAACGCGTTCTCGTGCTCGGTGGTGGCGACGGCCTGGCGGTGCGTGAAATCCTCAAATACCCGAATGTCGAGTCGGTGACGCTGGTCGATCTCGACCCGGCGATGACCGATCTGTTCGCCAAGGCCCCGGCCCTCGTTGCGCTCAACGAAGGCGCGCTGAGTTCGCCCAAGGTCACGGTGGTCAACGCCGACGCCCTGCAATGGCTGGAGGAAAGTCGCGACTATTTCGACTTCGTCGTCGTCGACTTCCCCGATCCGAACAATTACGCGCTCGGCAAGCTCTACACCTCGGCCTTCTACCGCCTGCTCGAAAAGCGTCTGTCGGCGCGTGGCCTCCTCGTCGTCCAGTCCACCTCGCCGCTCTACGCCCGGCAATCCTACTGGTGCGTGGTGACGACGCTGGAAAGCGTCGGCTTCAAGACGGCGCCCTATCACGCGCTGGTCCCGTCCTTCGGCGAATGGGGCTACATCATCGCCGGGCGCGAGGATTTCGCGATTCCTACGGTCGACCGGAAAAAAACGCGATTTTTGACATCGGAAATCCTCCCCGGCCTGTTCGCATTCCCGGCCGACATGGCGCGTGTACCGGCCGAGGTCAATCAGTTGAATAATCAGGTCTTGGTGCGGACCTTCGAGGCCGAGTGGCGCAAGGTGATCCGTTAGCCGGCGCTAACAAAATGCCCCTGGCTTCGTTGAACCTCCTCGCCGTACTACTTGTACTGCCTTCGTCGGTCCGCCTTGCCAGGGCCGCTTCGCTGCATTTTGTTAGCGCCGCTGAGCGGCGAGGTGCGCCTTGAGGTAGGCCACCGTGTCGTCAAACGGCATCGGCCGGCTGTACAGGTAACCCTGCAGGAAATCGCAGCCCAGCCCGGCGAGGAAATCGCGCTGCGCTTCGGTTTCGACGCCCTCGGCGACCAGTTCCAGACCCAGGCTGTGGCCCAGCGCAATCGTCGCGGTACAGATGGCGGCGTCGTTGACGTCGGTCTCGATGTCGGTAACAAACGAGCGGTCGAGCTTGAGGCGCTTGATCGGCAGGTGCTTGAGGTAAGCCAGCGAGGAGTAGCCCGTGCCGAAATCATCGATGGCCAGCACGATGCCCATGGCGGCCAGCTGGTCGAGGATGGACAGCGTCATCTCCGGGTTTTCCATGGCCGTGCTCTCGGTCACTTCCAGCTCGATGTCCTCGGGTAGCAGGTCGTAGCAGGCCAGCGCACCACGGACGAGGAGCAGCAGGTTTTCGTGGCGCAACTGCTGGGCCGAGATGTTGATGGCGACGCGGATGCCGGCGATGCCCTGCTGTTTCATGAGGCGGATCAGCCGGCAGGTTTCCCAGATCACCCAGTCGCCGAGTGGCTGGATCAGGCCGGTTTCTTCGGCGATGGCAATGAAACGCAGTGGCGAGACCTGGCCGAATTTCGGACTGTTCCAGCGCAGCAAGGCCTCGACGCCGAGGACGCGACCGCTGACCGTCTCGATCTGCGGTTGAAAGTGCAGCGAAAACTCGCCGTTGGCCGGTGAAATGGCGGCGATGGCCTGACGCAGCTCGTTTTCCATGGCCAGGCGCTCGCCCGACGCCTCGTTCATGCGCGCCGTATAGAACTGGTGATTGTTGCGACCGGCACTTTTGGCGTGGTACATCGCCGTGTCGGCATTGCGCAACAGCGTGCCGGGGTCGCTGCCGTCGATCGGATACAGGCTGATGCCGATACTCGGCGTGGCATACAGCACGTGGTCGGCGATCCGGTAACTGTCGGCCAGATTGCTCTGAATCTTGCTGGCAACACGGGCGGCGGTCAGCGGCGCCTCGATTTCGGGCAGGACGACGACGAATTCATCGCCGCCGATGCGCGCCACGAGATCGCTCCCCCGCACGCATTCGCGCAGGCGCTGGGCGACACTCTGCAGCAGCAGGTCGCCAACCTGATGACCCAGCGTGTCGTTGATATTCTTGAAATTGTCGAGATCGATCAGCATCAACGCCAACTGCTTGCCGTCCCGCTCGCAACTGCGCAGCGACTGGGCGAGCTGCGACTCGAAAGCGAGCCGGTTGGGCAGATTGGTCAACGGATCGTGATAGGCCAGGTAGGCCAGGCGGTCGGCCACTTCATGATTGGCCTCGATCTCGCTGTAGTTGGCGACATAGTTCCCGATGCTGCCATCTGCCTGGCGGACCGCCGAAATCTTCACGCAGCGCAGATAGTTGGCGCCATCCTTCTGCTTGTTCCAGATCTCGCCTTCCCAGTAATCCTCGCTGTTCAGCGTTTGCCACAGGGCCGCGTAAAACTCGGGCGTCGCCCGACCGGAGGACAGAATGCGCGGATTCTGCCCGATCAATTCCCCGGCCGAGTAACCGCTGAGCCGGCACAGGGCATCATTGACCGCGACAATCAGCTTGCAGCTGTCGGTCACCAGCATGCCTTCATCGCTGCGTTCGAAGGCACGCAGAAAGACCTTTCCGGAGAGGGTGTCCTTGTCTTCGAGGGGCTTGGTGCTGCCGACAGCGGTAGCGCGGGTCATGGCATCAGTCTGGCTGGATATGACCCTATTCTAGACGTTGAACAGGAAATTCAGGACATCGCCATCCTTGACGACGTATTCCTTGCCTTCGGCGCGCATCTTGCCCGCTTCCTTGGCACCGGCTTCGCCCTTGTAGGCGATGAAATCGTCGAAAGCGATGGTCTGGGCGCGGATGAAACCACGCTCGAAATCGGTGTGGATGACGCCGGCCGCCTGCGGTGCGGTGTCGCCGGCGTGGATGGTCCACGCGCGCACTTCCTTGACCCCGGCCGTGAAGTAGGTGGCCAGGCCGAGCAGCTTGTAGCCGGCGTGGATCAGGCGGTCGAGGCCGGGTTCTTCAAGGCCGAGATCGGCCAGGAACATCTGCTTTTCCTCGTCGTCGAGGTCGGCGATCTCGGCTTCGATGGCGGCGCAGACCGAAACGACTTCAGCCTTCTCGGCTGCGGCATGGGCGCGCACGGCGTCGAGCAGCGGGTTGTTCTCGAAACCGTTCTCGGCCACGTTGGCGACGTAAAGCACTGGCTTCGCGGTGATCAGGCAGAACGGCTTGAGCAGCGCCAGCTCTTCCTTGGAAAAGTCGAGGCCACGCACGGCCTTGGCCTGGTCGAGCTGGGCGAAACATTTTTCCAGCACGGCAACCAGGATCTTGGCTTCCTTGTCGCCGGAACTGGCCGGGCGACGGTAGCGGTTGAGCGCCTTTTCGACGGTAGCCATGTCGGCCAGCGCCAGTTCGGTATCGATGACTTCGATATCGCGGATTGGATCGACCCCACCCGAAACGTGGATCACGTTGTCGTCGGAAAAACAGCGCACGACATGGACGACGGCATCGGTTTCGCGGATGTTGGCGAGGAACTGGTTGCCCAGGCCTTCACCCTTCGAGGCGCCGGCGACCAGGCCGGCGATGTCGACGAACTCGACGATGGCGTACTGCATGCGCTGCGGCTTGACGATCTCGGCCAGCTGGTTCATGCGCTTGTCCGGCACTTCAACGATGCCGACGTTCGGCTCGATGGTGCAGAACGGATAGTTTTCCGCCGCGATGCCCGACTTGGTCAGGGCGTTGAAGAGGGTGGATTTGCCGACGTTGGGCAGGCCGACGATGCCGCATTTGAGAGACATGGATTTTCCTAAGATTTAGCCAACTAAACGGCTTTGCCGTGCAACTGTTGTTGAGCGCCGGCGAAATCTCCGGCGGCGAGTTTGGGCCAGGCCAGCAGGCAGCGGGCGAGGGCGTGTTCGATGTCCGGCAGCTCTTCCTTGCGCGGTTGGTGCAGCACGAAATCAACGACTTGCTGGGACAGGCCGAGCGTGCGCGGGTGGCCGATGCCAAGGCGCAGGCGCCAGAAATCCGGCGTGCCGAGTTTGGCCTGGATATCTTTCAATCCGTTGTGCCCGCCGTTGCCGCCCCCTTGCTTGAGGCGGATGCCGCCCGGGGGCAGGTCGAGTTCGTCGTGGATGACGAGGATCTCGGCGGGGGGGATTTTGTAGAAATTGGCCAGCGCCGCTACCGACTGACCGGAGCGGTTCATGAAGGTGCTCGGCTGCAGCAGCCAGGTTTCGCCGATGCGTCCTGCCTTGCCATAGAACTTGGCTTGCGGGGCGAGCGAAACCTTCAGCTTGTCGGCCAGATGGTCGACAAACCAGAAGCCGACGTTATGTCGGGTCGCTTCGTATTCCGGCCCGGGGTTGCCGAGGCCGACGATCAGGCGGGGTGGGTTCATGGGGCGCGAAATGAAAAAGCCGCCGGCGGCAAAAAGCCAGCGGCGGCCATCATGGCATGTGGCCAAGCTTGACGCCATTCGGCAGCTTGAGCTGGTTGATGTGGATGCTGTCGCCAACGTTCAGGGCGGACAGGTCGACTTCGATGAATTCGGGCAGGTCCTTGGCCAGGCACTGGATATCGACTTCGGTCGTGACGTGGTTGACCAGGCCGCCATTGAGCTTGACGCCCGGCGCGATTTCTTCGTTCACGAAGTGCAGCGGCACCTTGACGTGCAGCTCATGCGTTGCATCAACGCGCTGGAAGTCGATGTGCAGAACCAGCGGACGGTAAGCGTGCATCTGGTAATCGCGCAGCAGGACCTGTTCCTTCTTGCCGTCGACAACGATGTTGATGATCGAAGAATGGAAAGCTTCCTTCTTGAGCTTGAGCAGCAGATCGTTGTGGTTGGTTTCGATGGCGACCGGGGCGGCTTCGCCACCGTAAACGATACCCGGGACGGTGCCGGCGCGACGCAGGCGGCGGCTCGCACCCGTTCCCTGCAGCGTACGCGCTTGGGCGATCCCGGTCCGCGACCAGATCGGGAAGGGTTTAAAAGCGGTTGTTGGTCAGTAGTGACTAATCGATGAACAGCGACGAGACGGAGTCGTCGTTGCTGATGCGGCGTATGGTTTCGGCCATGATTTCGGCCACGGAAAGCTGGCGGATGCGCGGGGAAGCGGCAGCATCGTCACGCAGCGGGATGGTGTCGGTGACGACCAGGGCGTCAAGGTCGGACGAATTCACGCGCTCGACAGCCGGGCCGGACAGCACCGGGTGGGTACAGTAGGCGACGACCTTCTTGGCGCCGTTGGCCTTGAGCGCGGTGGCGGCCTTGCACAGCGTGCCGGCGGTGTCGACCATGTCGTCCATGATGATGCAGGTGCGGCCGTCGACTTCGCCGATGATGTTCATGACTTCTGAAACATTGGCTTTCGGGCGGCGCTTGTCGATGATCGCCAGGTCGCATTCGAGGCGCTTGGCCAGCGAACGGGCCCGGACGACGCCGCCGTGGTCGGGTGAAACGACCAGCGGGTTCTCATAATGCTGCTTGCGGATGTCGTCGAGCAGGATGGGCAGGCCGTAAATGTTGTCGACCGGAATGTCGAAGAAACCCTGGATTTGTTCGGCGTGCAGGTCCATGGTCAGCACGCGGTCGACGCCGGAGGCGGCGAGCATATTGGCGACCAGTTTTGCAGCGATGGGCACGCGCGAGGAGCGCGAACGACGATCCTGCCGGGCGTAGCCGAAATACGGGATGGCCGCGGTGATGCGGCCGGCCGAGGCGCGCTTGAGCGAATCGACGATGACCAGCAGCTCCATCAGATTGTCGTTGCACGGAGCGCAAGTGGATTGCAGCACGAAGATGTCGCGGCCGCGAACGTGTTCCTGCAGCTCGACGCTGACTTCGCCATCGGAAAAACGGCCGACGTTGGCACGGCCGAGATCGACACTGAGTTGCGTTGCAACATCGGCTGCCAGTTTTGGATTGGCATTGCCGGTGAAGACCATCAAGCTGTTGTAGGCCATTCCCACATTCCTCCGGACCTTCTGCATGCTTACGTGCATTTGCCCGCCACAATGAAAATCGGGCAGGCTTGTGACCTGCCCGAAGGAAACTTGGCTGGGGAAGAAGGATTCGAACCTTCGAATGCCGGAATCAAAATCCG
>PHCH01000106.1 GCA_002840785.1 Betaproteobacteria bacterium HGW-Betaproteobacteria-4
CGGGAGATGGCTTGGTCCAGGCCCTTGCGGGTCTTGTAGAAGCCTTCGGCGGTGCGCTCGCCGGTCAGGAACGGCTTGTCGTTTTCGTCGTAGTCGGAGGTCAGCAGGTCGGCTGCTTCAGCGTCGGTACGGGCGATGACCAGGGTCGGCACGCCGTAGACGTCGGCCGCCATACGAGCAGCGATCAGCTTCTGCACGGCTTCGGTGGTCGGAACCAGAACCTTGCCGCCCATGTGGCCGCACTTCTTGACGGAAGCCAGTTGGTCTTCCCAGTGCACGCCGGCAGCGCCAGCGCGGATCATGGCCTTCATCAGTTCGTAGGCGTTCAGCACGCCGCCGAAACCGGCTTCAGCGTCGGCAACGATCGGCAGGTGGTATTCGACATGACCGGCATCGCCAGCGTTGATGTTCTTCGACCACTGGATTTCGTCAGCACGGTTGAAGGCATTGTTGATGCGCTCGACAACCTTTGGCACGGAGTCAACCGGGTACAGGGACTGGTCCGGGTACATGGCGGCGTATTCGTTGTTGTCGGCGGCAACTTGCCAGCCGGACAGGTAGATGGCCTTGATGCCGGCCTTGGCTTGCTGAACGGCTTGACCGCCGGTCAGGGCGCCCAGGCAGTTGACGTAGGGGGTGTTGTTGACCAGATCCCAGAGCTTCTCGGCGCCACGGCGAGCCAGGGTGTGCTCGACCTGGAAGGAACCGCGCAGACGGACGACGTCAGCAGCGGAGTAACCGCGCTTGATGCCTTTCCAGCGGGGGTTTTCAGCCCAGTCTTTTTCGAGGGCGGCGATTTGCTGTTCGCGAGTGCTCATGTGAATTCCTCAGGTAATTTGGTTTGGGGATAGCCGATGACAGAAAGTATAGTCATTTTCTTGCGGGGCAGCAATAGTCTTATATAAGACATAAGACAATATTTTATTTAGTTTAAACAGTACTTTACGGAATAATTTTCACGATATGAAATTAAATTTGTCGCTGTGAAATGCGATGCAGCATTATGCCTGTCCGGTTGGCTGTCGGCGCTTGCTGCCGGATCAGGAATATTCCTACTTGACGCAGGGTGAGAAGGGGTGTCGAATTCGTCAAATTTTGTATTTCTAGGTGAAATAAATGGAATTCTTTCGGCGACTCTACGACTGGAACGAGCGGACCTTCTGGAATTCGCTGACCAAGAAACTGATGAGTTTCTTGCTGCTCTTCTTCATCGATGTGGCCTATCTTGGCATCTATTTCCAGCAGAAACGTATGGTGGCCGAGGAGATTGGCAAGGCCGGCGTCAGCGCCGAGACCTTGCAGCGTATCTCCGAGGGCATGGACCACGGCCTCGCGCTGATGATCGGGCTCACCGTCTTCGCCTTGTCCTGGAATGTCCTGCAGATCCTCTACATTCGTCACCTGATCCTGCGTCCGATCCGCATGATCGCCACGATCTTCGACGAGATCGGTCGCGGCGAGGGCGATTTCTCGCGCAACCTACCGACCATCACGCACGACGAATTGCGCACCCTGGCCGAGGCCTACAACCGTTTTGCCGACAAGATGCGGGAAATCATCAGCGAAGTCCGCAAGATGAGCGTCAACATTGCCCGCGAGGCGGTGGTCGTTAAAAAGACTGTGTCGTCGACGGCGGAGCGGGCCGGTCGGCAAGGTGAAATTGCCAATGTCGTGTTCGGTTCGAGCAGCGAGGCGATCCGGGCGATTCAGGAGGTTTCGGATTCGACTGAACTGATTTCGCATTCGACCGATGCCAACCTGGCGACGGCGCGTGCCTCGCTGAACGAGATGCACGAGATCGTCAGCAAGGTGCATCTGGTCAGCGACAAGCTGACCACGTTCAACACAACGGTCGATCACCTGGCTCAACGCTCCGATAGCATCCGGAAAATCGCCGGGCTGATCAAGGATATCGCCGACCAGACCAACCTGTTGGCGCTCAACGCGGCAATCGAGGCGGCGCGGGCCGGCGAAATGGGCCGCGGCTTTGCCGTGGTGGCCGACGAAGTTCGCAAACTGGCCGAGCGGGTCAATGTCGCGACGCAGGAGATCACCGACAACATCGGCAGCATGATTGCGCTGGTTCGCGAAACGCAAAGCGAAAACGAGGTCATCAACCACGACATCCGGCAGACGCGGCAGGTGGTCGAACGCTCCTCCGGTGAGTTTCAGCGCATGGTCGGCGATTTCGAGCGGACCGGCGACCAGTTGAACCAGATCGCCTCGGCCATGGAGCAACTGACGGCGACCAATGGTCAGGTGCACGAGGCGGTGGCCCAGGTTCATGAGTTGTCGATCAACGTCAGCGGCAGCATGAAGGATACCGAGCAATCGACGCAGACCCTGTGTCAGGCGACTGAAAGCGTTCAGGAACTGGTTTCGCGCTTCAAGATCGGACGTGGTTCTTTCGACATCAATATCGAACGCGTCAAGGCGTTCCGCGATCAGCTACAGACCAGCCTGGAGGCGATGCAGGCGCGTGGTATCAACGTCTTCGACCGCGACTATCGCCCCATCGCCGGCACCAATCCGCAGAAATATTCGGTTTCCTACGAGGATGCCTACATGCGCGAGTGTCAGCGTATGCTTGATGAAGCGCTGGCCGGCATCAAGGGCGGTGTCTATGCCGTCGGTGTCGACATCAACGGCTTCCTGACCGCTCACAACGCCAAATACTCGAAGCCGATGACCGGCGATTACCAGACCGACCTGGTCGGCAATCGCACGCGCCGCAAATTCGAGGCGCCGACCGAATTGCGGGCGGCACGCAATACCCTGCCCATGCTCTTGCAGACTTATATTCGCGATACGGGCGAAGTGCTGTGCGACATCGCCATGCCGATCATGGTCGCCGGACAGCATTGGGGTAACGTCCGGGTCGGGTGCGACAGCGTGGCTTTGCTCGAAGCCTGAACTGCTGAAGCAACGGTGCCCGCGAGCACCGTTGCCGGGTCGATGACTAGACTAGCGGCTTTGTCGAGACGATGACCCCATCCTCGTCGGCGTAGAGGTATTCGCCCGGATTGAAGGTTACGCCGCCAAAGGTGACGGCGATATTCTTGTCGCCCACCCCTTTCTTGAGCGTTTTCTGCGGGTGGGTGTTGAGTGCCCGGACACCGATGTCGATGCCGTTGATGTCGCCAGAATCCCGAATGCAGCCGTACACAACGACCCCGGCCCAACCATTCTTGGCCGCCAGAATGGCCAGCTGATCGCCAACCAGGGCGCAACGCAGCGAACCGCCGCCATCGATGACGAGTACCTTGCCCTTGCCGTCCTCGGCAAAGGCTTCGCGGACCAGCGAGTTGTCCTCGAAAATTTTCAGGGTGACGATCTCGCCGGAAAAACTCGTGCGGCCGCCATAACGCTGGAACATCGGGGCGACGACGCGCACGGTCTTGCCCAGTTCGGATTCGAATTCGTCGCAAAGGTCAGGGGTCTTGAAGGTCATGCTGGAGTCCTCGAAATAAAAAAGCCGTGCAATGTTGCACGGCTTTGGGGGTGGATGGCAATCGATCAGACGACTGCTTCAGCCTTTTCTTCCTCGAAATCGAGTTTGATTTTGCCATCCTTGTCGAGGTCGACCGTAACACGCCCGCCGCTCGCCAGTTTGCCGAACAGCAACTCGTCGGCCAAGGCCGAGCGAATGGTGTCCTGGATCAGCCGGGCCATCGGACGGGCACCCATGAGCGGATCGAAGCCCTTTTCGGCCAGCAGCTCTTTCACGGCATCGGTGAAGTGCGCTTCCACCTTCTTCTCGTGCAACTGTTCCTCGAGCTGCATGAGGAATTTGTCGACAACGCGCAGGATGACCTCGTGATCGAGCGGGCCGAAGGAGATCGTTGCATCGAGGCGATTGCGGAATTCCGGCGTGAACAGGCGCTTGATTTCGACCATTTCGTCGCCGGTCTGCTTCGAACTGGTAAAGCCCATGCTCGATTTCTGCAGGTCGGCAGCACCGGCGTTAGTGGTCATGATGATCACCACATTGCGGAAATCGGACTTGCGGCCGTTGTTGTCGGTCAGCGTGCCGTGGTCCATGACCTGCAGCAGGATGTTGAAGATGTCCGGATGGGCCTTCTCGATCTCGTCGAGGAGCAGCACGCAATACGGCTTCTTGGTCACCCCCTCGGTGAGCAGGCCTCCCTGTTCGAAGCCGACATAGCCCGGTGGCGCCCCGATCAGGCGGGAGACCGCATGGCGTTCCATGTACTCGCTCATGTCAAAGCGGAGCAGTTCAACACCGAGGCAATAGGCAAGTTGCTTGGCCACCTCAGTTTTGCCAACGCCGGTCGGACCGCTGAACAGGAAGGAGCCGATCGGCTTGCCGGGATTGCCCAGCCCCGAACGGGCCATCTTGATGGCCTGGGCCAGCGCGTCGATAGCCTTGTCCTGGCCAAAGACGACTGCTTTCAGGTCGCGATCAAGGTTCTTCAGCGCGCCGCGATCATCCAGCGTTACGTGCTGCGACGGGATGCGGGCGATCTTGGCAACGATCTCCTCGATGTCGGTCTTGTTGATGACTTTTTTCTGCTTCGATTTCGGCAGGATGCGCTGCGCTGCACCAGCCTCGTCGATCACATCGATGGCCTTGTCTGGCAGATGACGGTCGGTAATGTAGCGGGCCGACAGTTCGACCGCCGACGAAATCGCCGTGGCCGAGTACTTGATGCCATGGTGCGCTTCGAAACGGGCCTTGAGACCCTTTAGAATCTCCACCGTTTCGGCGACGGACGGCTCATTGACGTCGATTTTCTGGAAGCGCCGGGACAGGGCGCTGTCCTTCTCGAAAATACCACGGAACTCGGTATAGGTCGTCGCACCGATGCACTTGAGTTGCCCGGAAGACAGTGCAGGCTTGAGCAGGTTGGAGGCATCCAGCGTGCCACCCGAGGCCGAGCCAGCACCGATCAGGGTGTGGATCTCATCGATGAACAGGATGGCCTGCGGGTTGTCCTGCAAGGCTTTGAGCACACCTTTCAGGCGTTGCTCGAAGTCGCCGCGATACTTGGTGCCTGCCAGCAACGAACCCATGTCCAGAGAATAGACATTGGCCTTGGCCAGAATTTCCGGTACGTCGCCTTCGACAACCTTGCGGGCCAGACCTTCGGCGATGGCCGTCTTCCCGACGCCGGCTTCACCGACCAGCAGGGGGTTATTCTTGCGGCGCCGGCAAAGGGTCTGGATAACGCGCTCCAGTTCCTTGTCGCGGCCGATCAGCGGGTCGATCTTGCCCTGCAGGGCGAGTGCGTTGAGGTTGATCGTGTATTGCTCGAGCGGCCCGGCTTCGGCTTTTTCACCGTCGGTTTCAACTTCGCCTTCCGGTGCAGCCTTGGCTTGCTGCGGCACCTTGCTGATGCCGTGCGAGATGTAATTGACCACGTCGAGCCGCGTCACGCCCTGCTTTTGCAGGAAATAGACAGCGTGCGAATCCTTCTCGCCGTAGATGGCGACCAGCACGTTGGCGCCGTTAACTTCCTTCTTGCCCGAAGACTGGACGTGCAGGATGGCGCGCTGGATGACGCGTTGGAAACCGAGGGTCGGCTGGGTATCGATGTCGTCCTCGCCGGAAACGGTCGGCGTGTGCTCGTCGATGAAATTGGTCAGGTCCTTGCGCAGTGTGTCGGTCTTGGCGCCGCAGGAGCGCAAAGCCTCGGCTGCAGACGGGTTGTCGATCAGCGCCAGCAGCAGATGTTCGACGGTAATGAACTCGTGGCGTTTTTGACGCGCCTCGACGAAGGCCATGTGCAGGCTGACTTCGAGTTGGTCGCAGCGATGTCCCGGGGGAAAATCCCGCAGACGCCACGACCCTCGTTATGAACTTTGAGCATGATTTGCGTTGCTTGTTCAGTATCCAGAGAAAAAAACCGCTGCAGGACGGTGATTACGAAATCCATCGGCGTGTAATCGTCGTTCAACAACAGTACCTTGTACATCTTGGGCGGTCCCAGCTTGCTGCGCTGCGCCGCCAGTTGTCCGCCTTCCTGTGCCTTTGTAGCCATGCGTTCGATTTTATACAGTCCGTCTTAATCCGCAATATAAAACATTGGGGCGAATCCGCCGATTTCCAGATCAATACGGCTATTTGCGGCGGAAAAGTTTGCTGCGGCGCCGCAACGAAACTTGTTGACGACATAATTCAACTGGCGTAGAAAGCAAACGTGTTTGGCTTCTAGATGTATCGAGGTTGCTGCAATGCGCCGGGTCACTGAGTTCAAACAGGGAGTCGGGGAGACCCGCAAATTTGTTCGTCTTTTGTAAGAAAGTTGCAAACATGGCACTCGGTACTGTCAAGTGGTTCAATGATTCCAAAGGTTTTGGCTTTATCACTCCTGATGATGGCAGCGAAGATCTTTTCGCACATTTCTCCGCCATCAACATGAATTACCGCACGTTAAAAAGCCCGTCTGATTTCAGACGGGCTTTTTCTTTTCTGGCGTCGAAATGATCAGGTGACGGTGGTTTCGTCCTGGCGCTGTTCGCCAAGGTTGTCTTTCCAGGCAACCAATAATCTGTCACCGGTTTTGATGCCGCGCGCCTTGAAGGCAAACAGCGGATTTTTGGAGATCGACGTATTGAGTTGCCCGTCGATGATCGGCTTTCCATTCAGGCTGACCATGAACGTCTGGATGAAGTGCATGGGAAAACGCTGCCCCTGATCGTCCTTGCGCTGGCCGGTCTCCATGGGGTGCTGCATGAGGATGCGAATGTCGGTGACTTCACCCTGGGTCTGCGCGCGAATCTTGATTCGATCTGCCATGCTCAGCCTCCACATCCGCCAAGCGTTACCTTGATCTCGCGGAAGGCAACATGGGATTTCCCGTCTGCAGTTTTGGCTACCGCCCGGACGCGTGTGGTTTCAGCCATTTTGAGCTGGACTCGCACGTAGGGCAGGGCCGGGCCGGAGAATTCAATTGCCGAGCACAACGGCATCGGATTCTTGTCGGCGAAGATGGCCAGGCTGCGGGTGTTGGGGATGTTGCTGGTGATGTCGACTTCGACCTTGGCGCCGTTTTCGGCGATTTCCGGGGCGTTGATCACGATGTCGCGTGATTCGAAGGCATTGGCGCTGCCGTAAGCTTTCAGCGCGTCATTGACGGTGAGGGCGGTAAAGGCGTTTTTGTTCCACTCGGCGGCCAGCAGGCGAGTGGGGGCAAGCAGCCCGGTGCCGATAAAGGGTGATAGCAGGGCCGCCGAGACGCCGCCTTTGAGGAATGTTCTGCGCAGTTGGAACATGGTTTTGCGGGATGGCTATTCAGCGATCCAGTGGCCCGATTTGCCGCCGGCTTTTTCGAGCAGGCGGATGTTGTCGATGCGCATGCCGCGGTCGACGGCCTTGCACATGTCGTAGATGGTGAGCAGGCCAACCGACGTTGCGGTCAGTGCTTCCATTTCGACACCGGTTCGGCCGAAACATTCGGCGACGACTTCGCAATGCACTGCGTTTCGGGTTTCATCGATTGAAAAATCGGCGGTAACGCGGGTCAGGGCGATCGGGTGGCATAGCGGAATCAGGTCGCCGGTGCGTTTGGAGGCCTGGATGGCGGCGATGCGCGCAATGCCGAGGACGTCGCCTTTTTTGGCCGAGCCTGAACGAATCAGCGCCAAGGTCTCGGGCTTCATGAAAATGCTGCCGCAGGCGCGGGCAACGCGGGCGGTTTCTGCCTTGCTGCCGACGTCGACCATATGAGCCTGGCCGGCGGGGTCGAAATGAGTCAGGGTCTGGTGGGTCACGGGATTTACGATTGGTTACGATGCGCTGGAAGGGCCGTTTCGAGGCTGCGGTATCATAGCACCATGCACTTGAGCCAACGTTTGATCGCCGCCCTTCTTGCTTGCACGCTGGCTTTGCCGCCGGCGGCAGCCGACGGGTTGCCGGAACTGGGCGACGCGGCGAGCAATGATTTGTCGCTGGCCACCGAAAAGAAAATCGGTCAGCAGATCATGCATGAAATTCGCTGGCGTGAGCCGTCGTATCTCGATGATGCCGACGTCGAGGCCTATCTGAATCAACTGGGCGGTCGATTGGCAGCGGTGAGCAGCGATCCCGGTTTCGGGTTTTACTTTTTTCCGATCAACGATCCGAACATCAACGCCTTTGCCATGCCCGGCGGCTACATCGGGGTGCACACCGGCCTCATCATGTCCGCCCAGACCGAGTCGGAGCTGGCTGGCGTCCTGGCGCATGAAATATCGCATGTGACGCAGCGCCACATCGCGCGTCAGGTGTTTCAGTCGAAGCAGATCGGCATGGCGTCGATGGTGGCCATGGCGCTGGCTTTGCTGGCGGCGCGTTCGAGTGGCCAGATGGCCGGGGCGGCAATTGCCACGACGCAGGCCGGGGCGATTTCGGCGCAGTTGGCCTTTTCCCGGGATTTCGAGCGCGAGGCGGATCGGCAGGGCTTCGAGATTTTGCGCAAGTCGGGCTTTGATGTGCGCGGGATGGGTGTGTTTTTTGAGCGTCTGCAAAAGTCGGTTCGCCTCTATGAGAACAATGCGACCGCCTATTTGCGTACTCACCCGCTGACCGGCGAGCGTTTGACCGACATGCAGAACAGGGAGCAGGCGGTGTCCTATCGCCAGGTGGCGGACAGTGTCGATTTCCAGTTGGTGCGGGCCAAGGTGCGGGCCATGCAGGGGCGGCCCGGCGATGCGGTGAAGGATATGGCGGACTTGCTGCGCGAACGGAAGTTTGCATCGGAGGCGGCCATTCGTTTTGGCCTGGCATTTGCGCTTTATCGGAACGAGGACTGGCCCGGGGCAGAGCGGGAGATCGAGGCGATTCGTCGCCTCAAGGTGTCGGCCCCCATGCTGGAGCACTTGCGGGCCGATGTCCGGATCGCCGAAGGCGATGCAGCGGGCGGGCTGACGGTGTATCGCGATGCGATGGTGCGTTTTCCGCTGGATCTGGGTTTGCGCTACGGTTACAGCGGCGCCTTGCTCGGGACGCGCCGTTACGATGAGGCGCGCCGTTTTGTCGAGGCGCAGTTGGGCAGTTTTCCGGATGACGTGCGCCTGCACCGCATGCGCAGCGAAAGTTATGCCGGCCTGGGCCGGAAGGCCATGCAGCATCGGGCCTTGGCCGAGGTTTTTGCCTTGCAGGGGCAGACGGCGGGGGCGGTCGAACAGTTGCAGCTGGCGCAGAAGGCGGGCGATGCCAATTTTTTCGAGATGTCTTCGATTGACGCGCGTTTGCGCGAATTGAAGCAGCGACTGTTCGATGAACTGAAGGAAAAGCGCAATTAATCGAGGTAAAATCGTGTCTCTAATCCATTTGGTCGAATGAACATGGAATTTAATCGCGATCTCGACGTTAAAGGGCTGAACTGCCCGTTGCCCATTCTGCGTACCAAGAAAGCGCTTGCCGAGATGGAAACCGGCCAGATTTTGCGGGTGGTGGCAACCGATCCCGGCGCCATGAAGGATTTTCCCGCTTTCGCCAAGCAGACCGGCAACGAATTGCTGGCGCAAAGTGAAGAAAATCGCGTTTTCGAGTTTTTCCTGAAGCGCAAATAAGCACTGAATTCACCGCATTTTTCGAGGACAGGCGGGCGCCGGCAGGCGAACCCGCCGCTTGGCGTTTTGAGGGGCTGATCGATTGCCTTGAGGTCTGCGATGGGCCTTCGCTGGAGGCCACATTGCTGACGCTGCAGGACGATCCGCAATGGACGGTGGTCGGCCTCGACTATGAACTCGGCTATCTGCTCGAACCCGGCTCGGCGCCGCCCGGCTGGCGAGCGGGCCAGCGTGCGCTGGCCAGGTTCTGGCGATTTTCCCGGCGGATTTCGCTGTCTGCGGAAGATGCCGAGGCCTGGTTGCAACAGCGTGGACATGGCGTCGGCGGCATCGGCGGCGTGCAGCCGGCAATCGATGAAGAAAGCTTCATTGCTACGGTCAACCGGATAAAACGGCTGATTTTCGAAGGCGACTGCTATCAGGTCAATTTCACCTTCCCGCTCGAATTTGCCTGGTTCGGTTCCCCGCTGGCGCTCTATGCCCGGTTGCGCCAGCGTCAGCCGGTCCGCTACGGCGGCTTCGTCGGCGATGCCGGGCAGGGCTTGCTGTCGCTGTCGCCGGAGTTGTTCCTCGAACGTTGCGGCGACCGGCTGCTGACCAAGCCGATGAAGGGCACGGCACCGCGTAGCGCGCCGCCCGAACAACTGCGCGACTCGGAAAAGGACCGGGCGGAAAACCTGATGATCGTCGACCTGCTGCGCAACGACCTCGGCCGCGTCGCTGAACTGGGTAGCGTCGCGGTCGACCGCCTGTTCGACATCGAGGACTATCCGACGCTCTGGCAGATGGTGTCGGAGGTGTCGGCCAAGGTCGGCGGGCGGAGTTTTGGCGAAATCCTGCGCGCCCTGTTTCCCTGCGGTTCGATTACCGGGGCGCCGAAAATCCGCGCCATGCAGATCGTGGCCGAACTGGAAAAAGCCGAGCGCGGCATCTACACGGGGGCGCTGGGCTGGTTGGCGCCGGATGGCGATTTTCGCCTCAACGTGGCGATTCGCACGCTGGAACTGGGCGCCGATGGCCGTGGCAAGCTGGGCGTCGGCAGCGGCATCGTCGCCGACTCGCAGCCGGCGGCCGAATGGCAGGAATGTCTGCTCAAGTCGCGTTTTCTGCGTGACTGCGATCCCGGCTTGCTGCTGATCGAAACGCTGCGCCGGGAAGACGGGCGCTATCCGCGGCTGGCTGGTCATCTCGAGCGTTTGCGCCGGTCGGCGGCGTGGCTGGGGTTTGTCTGCGACGAAACGCGCCTGGCCGATTTGCTGGCTGCGCAGCCCGTTGCAGGTACCTGGCGGGTGCGGCTGACTCTGGCCAAGGATGGCAGCGTCGACGTCCAGGCCTTCCCGCTGGGCGCCGAGCCGAGCGGGCCGCGTCACGCCGTGCTGGCTGCCGCGACCATTCAGTCAGACTATCCGTTGCGTCGCCACAAGACCACCGACCGGGCGCTGTACGACGCGGCGCTCAAGGGGCTGGACGGCGATGCGCAACTCTTCGACGTGGTTTTTCTGAATGAGCGCGGCGAGGTGGCCGAAGGGGCGCGCAGCACTGTTTTTGTCGAGCGCGATGGCGTCCTGGTGACGCCGCCACTGGCCAGCGGCGCGTTGCCCGGCGTGTTGCGGGCGGAATTGCTGGCCGCCGGGCAAGCGCGAGAGGCGACGCTCTATCCGGCCGATCTGGCCGACGGTTTCTGGCTGGGAAATGCGCTCAGGGGGCTGGTGCGGGTATCGCTACGGTCAACCGGGAAAAACGGCCAAATTTGAAATTTGGCCAAATTTTCCGGTTGACCGTGGGAATGCCAGGTTAGCCGTCAATCAGCCGCGCAGCCGGCGCAAATAGAGGCCGAGCATGGTGAACAGCGCGGCGGCGATGCCGTAATAGAAGGCCCGCGGGACATCGATGTCCTGGTAATCGAGGAGGACAGGTACTTCATTTTCGACCGTGTAGCGGATCGTCGTCTGGAAATGCCAGGACGAAGCCTTGACCTCGAAAACGCCGTTTTCGATCTTCCATTTGAGCCAGTTGTTTTCTTCCTGGATCTCGCCGGCTGGCGCGGTCGGCGTCAGCGTGGTGTACAGGCCGCGGGCCTTGGCGTCAGCCAAATCCGCGTAGGCGAAACCGCAAGCTTCCTTGTTGGCGCAGACGGCGACCAGGCGGAACTCGGGCTTCCAGACGTCCGTCTTGTCCTTCGGCCACGAGATCATGAAAGCGACGCTCCAGGCACCAACCAGCGCCGAGAAGATCATCAGGGCGATGAAAACCTGCGAGAGGATGCCGCGTTTGTCCTGGGACATGAAATTCCTTTTTAGTCGGCCAGCTTGGCCAGTTGCGGCTTGAGTTGTTCCAGCGTCGCCGTGAAATCGGCCACCCGCTGCTTTTCCTGATCGATCACGGCGGCCGGGGCGCGGGCGACGAAACCTTCGTTGGAAAGCTTGCCCTGGGCAATCGAAATGAGCTTTTCAAGCTTTTCGATTTCCTTGGCCAGGCGCACGCGTTCGGCGGCGACGTCGATTTCCACCTTGAGCATGAGGCGGGTTTCACCGACCACGGCTACCGGCGCCATGGCATCGGCCGGCATGTCGTCGACGATCTGGACTTCGGACAGCTTGCCGAGCGCTTTCAGAATGTCCGCGAACTCGGAAATCTCGGCGCCACCACCGGCGACCAGCAAAGGCATGCGCAGGGCGGGCGAGACGTTCATCTCGCCGCGTAGGTTGCGCGTCGCGTAGGCCAGGGCCTTGAGGCGCTCGACCTTGGCTTCGGAGGCCGGGTCAAGCTTGTACTCTTCGGCGCGCGGGTAGGCGGCGAGCATGATCGAGTCGTGCGTCTTGCGGCCGGCGATGGGGGCGACGGTCTGCCACAGCTCTTCGGTGATGAACGGAATGAGCGGATGAGCCAGTCGCAGCACGGCTTCCAGCGTGCGCACCAGGGTCCGGCGGGCACCGCGCTGCTGGGCATCGTTGCCGGTCTGGACTTCGACCTTGGCGATTTCCAGATACCAGTCGCAGAACTCGTCCCAGATGAACTTGTAGATGGTCTGGGCAACGAGGTCGAAACGGTAGTCGGTGAAATGCTGCTCGACTTCCTTCTCGACGCGCTGCAGCTGGCTGACGATCCAGCGGTCGGCGAAGCTGAATTCAAGCGGCGCATTGCCGCCGCAGGCCGGGCCATTCTGCTGATGTTCGAGGGCCAGGTCGTGGTCTTCGACGTTCATCAGCACAAAGCGCGTGGCGTTCCACAGCTTGTTGCAGAAATTGCGGTAGCCGTCGCAGCGGTTGAGGTCGAACTTGATGTCGCGGCCGGGCGAGGCGAGGCTGGCGAAGGTGAAGCGCAGGGCGTCGGTGCCGAAGGAGGCGATGCCTTCCGGGAATCGTGCGCTTCTCGATCAGGGCTTCGAGGCCGATGCCGTCGATGAGGTCGATCGGGTCGAGCACGTTGCCCTTCGATTTCGACATCTTCTGGCCTTCGCCATCGCGAATCAGGCCATGCACATAAACGTGCTTGAACGGGATCTGGCCGGTGATCTGCTTGGTCATCATGACCATGCGGGCGACCCAGAAGAAGATGATGTCAAAGCCGGTGACCAGTACGGTCGACGGCAAATATTGCTGCAAAATCGGATTGGCGGCGTCGATAGCCTCGTCGCCCGTCCAGTCCAGCGTCGAGAACGGCCACAGGGCGGACGAGAACCAGGTGTCGAGGACGTCCTCGTCGCGGCTCAGGGAACCGGTGTAGCCCTGCTTGGCTGCTTCGGCCTTGGCTTCTGCCTCGCTGTGGGCGACGAAAATCTGGCCGTTGTCACCGTACCAGGCCGGAATCTGGTGGCCCCACCACAGTTGGCGGGAAATACACCAGTCCTGGATGTTGTTGAGCCATTGGTTGTAGGTATTGACCCAGTTTTCCGGGTAGAACTTGATTTCGCCGGAATGGACGACGTCGAGTGCCTTCTCGGTGATCGACTTGCCGTCATCGCCCGGCTTGGACATCGCGACGAACCACTGGTCGGTGAGCATCGGTTCGATGACGACATTGGTCCGGTCGCCGCGCGGTACCTTGAGCTTGTGCTTGTCGGTCTTTTCGAGGATGCCGAGGGCTTCGAGGTCGGCGACGACGGCCTTGCGGGCATCGAAACGGTCGAGACCGCGATATTTCTCGGGAGCGTTCTCGTTGATCTTGGCGTCGAGCGTCAGGATAGCGATCATCGGCAGGCCGTGGCGCTGGCCAACCGCGTAGTCGTTGAAGTCATGCGCCGGCGTGACCTTGACGCAGCCGGTGCCGAATTCGAGATCGACGTAGGTCTTCCGGATGGACCATGACCGCGGTGTCGCCGAGCATGGTTTCCGGGCGCGTCGTGGCGACCACCAGGCTATCCGAGCCATCGGCCAGCGGATAGCGGATGTGCCACATGAAGCCGTCTTCCTCTTCCTGCACGACTTCAAGGTCGGACACGGCGGTATTCAGCTTCGGATCCCAGTTGACCAGGCGCTTGCCGCGGTAGATCAGGCCTTCCTTGAACAGGCGGACGAAGGTTTCGGTGACGACCTTGTTCAGCCCGGCATCCATCGTGAAGCGCTCGCGCTTCCAGTCCGGGCTGGTGCCCATGCGGCGCATCTGTTTGGTAATGGTGTTGCCGGAGTATTCCTTCCATTCCCAGACTTTTTCCAGGAATTTTTCGCGGCCGAGGTCGTGGCGCGAAATGCCTTGGGCATCCAGCTGGCGCTCGACGACGATCTGGGTGGCGATGCCGGCGTGGTCGGTGCCCGGCTGCCACAGCGTGTTGTGGCCGCGCATCCGGTAGTAACGGGTCAGCGCATCCATCAGCGTTTGGTTGAAGCCGTGGCCCATGTGCAGCGTGCCGGTGACATTGGGCGGCGGCAGCAGGATGCAGAAGTTTTCGTCCGGGGCCTTGCTGCGGTCAACGCTGGCAGCGAAGTAATTCTGGGCTTCCCACTCGGGGTACCTGCGGCGTTCAATGTCGGCGGGTTCGAAGGCTTTGGCGAGTTCCATGGGCTTGTCGGAAAAGGGGGAAACCCGCAATTATACCCGCGATTGGCAGCTGGCTCGCCACAGGTGTTTCCAGGGCAACTCGACGATTTCCGGCGGTGTCAGGGGGCGCGCGGCAGCAGTGATGTTGCGCAAATCGGCTGGCATCTCGGCGTTCTTGTCCGACACGGGCCAGACAACGGCGATTTTGTTGTCGTCTCCGGCCGGGGTGGGCAGGCCAGGCATTACGACCCGGGAATCGGGGAAAAAGCGGCGCAGGTTGCCGCCGACGTGGGGGTCGTTGACGATGATCGTTCCCCGGTCAAATCCCTGCTCGCGCAGCTTGTCGGCGAGTTCAGGGTAGGGCACGGCCCAGCGGCAGCGCGAGCAGAACGGCTCGTAGACGAAGAGGTTGCCGCTGCGCACGGCGTAGGCGGTAATCGTGAACCCGAGCAGGACGGCCATGAATACCCGAACGCGGCGCGGCGTAGGGTTGGTTTCACGCGCTTTCTCGGTCAGCCAGGGAATGGCGATGACAAGCATCGGCAGGATGCTGTGCACCGCGTAGTTGGAACGCGAATAGAGCAGGCCGTTGAAGAGGACAAGTCCGCTCAGTTCGATGAGCAGAATGTGGAACAGGAACAGCTTCGGGTCGAAGGTGAGCGGATCGGCCGAACGTAGCCGGGATTGCCGGAAAATTGTCCGGAAGATGGCCGGAAAGACCATCGGCAGGATCACGGCATAGGGTGCCAGGACGAGCAGCGGAAAGGTCAGGGCATCGCGCAGGCCGCGGGCAATGCCGGCCGGCGAATGGGCGGGAATTTCGGGGAACAGGTTGGTTCCGAGAGAGATTAAACGTTGCGGATCGGCGGCAATCCAGAGCGCGTAGGGGGCGACGATGAGCAGGGTGACCGGCAGCGATGCCAGCATCGGCAGCGAGAACACCGTTTTCCGTATGGACGGCTGCAGCCAGGCGGCCAGCAGCGTGGCGAACAGGGCAAAGACGTAGATGTGCTCGGTGAGCAGGCCCAGCGCGATCAGCGTGGCCAACAGCAGGTAATTGCCACGACTCGGTCGATCAACAAGGCGAAAGACGGCCCAGACGGTAGCAACGGCCAGCACCATGGCGCCGACGCGATGGGTAAAGCCTTCGTGAAATCGCCAGAAAATCTGGTAGACCGTGGCCATCGATTCAACGGCGATGAACGCCCACAGCGCGCTTTGCGTGACTTTGTGCGTTATTTGAAAAAGACAGCCGGCCATGCCGACGAGCAGGGCGTACTTGAGGAACAGGAAACCTGGCAGGCCGCTGCCGAAAGCCTGCTGCACGAACCACAGAGCCCAGTCGTAAAGCGGTCCGTGCTGGGCGTTGTAGCCCGGCGCGAGGGTCTGGGCCAGCAGGTTGTCGAGCGGGTCGTCTTCGCCGAGATTGCCCGAGGAAAACAGGCGGGTCAGGGCGTGAATCGAGGCATAGATGGCGACAAGCGCCATGATGCCAGGCAAGGTAAAAGGAAAGCGGGAGGCCGCCGTCGAGGCGGATGCGGATGAATTGCTAGGTTTCATGGGGTGACGGCCTTCTCGGCCGTGATCGTGTGCTGACTAACTGTTCTCGATCATTTCCTGCTCAGCCAGAAATTCCCGGATGGTCGAGCTGATGATTTCAGGAAGGACTGCCTTGATTCGGTCCTCAATGCGGCCGGCGAGTTCGTTGATGACCTGTTCGCGCATGGCATGGTCATCGGCGGATACTTCGTCAGGCCAGGTCTGAGCGGCCTCGGTCGTCGGATCGAAGGCTTCGGTGCCTGATTCAGGCTGGGTCTCGTTCTCAGGCATCGGCTCGATGTCGGTGAGAACCGGAATGTCGTCGAACTGATCGATGCTGTCTGTCAGCACCGGGATGTCGTCAAATTCGTGGTCGCTCTGGCGTCTGCGCTGCATCAGGGCATCGGCGCGGGCAATGATCGGGCTGGGCACGCGGTTTCCTTAGCGGTCGCTGAGATCGAAGTAACGGACTTCGTAACCGCGATCCTTGTAGAACTTGACGCGATCCCTGGCGGCAGTGCGGTCGCTCTCTTCCTGACCAACGACTTCGATCAGGCTTTCGAAACGCGAAAAACCGGGCGGGATTTCCTGGCTCAGGTTCATCAGGCGTTCGTCCTGCGCGATGCTGTCCAACTTGTCTGTAATCAGGATGGGCGTTTCCGGAGCCAACGGCGAATCGGCCCGGCAATGAGGCACGAAACTGAGCGCGGAATGCGTCCACAACATGCGGTCGACGCTGCTGGCAACCGAATTATCGACGGCGTACACCAGCATCGGCTTTTTCTTGGCATAAGCGCCACTCAGCAAGGCGCAGGCCGCGGCGATCTTGTCTGCCGCGCCATGATAGAAAAAAACCTGCGTCAATTGAGCTTGCCTGCGCGCTGCAGCAGGTAATGCGTCAACAAGGGCACGGGCCGGCCTGTTGCTCCCTTGTTGGTGCCGGATTTCCAGGCTGTACCGGCGATGTCGAGGTGCGCCCAGTCGAATTTTTTGGTGAAGCGCGACAGGAAGCAAGCGGCCGTAATGGCCCCGCCCCAGCGACCACCGATGTTGGCCATGTCGGCAAACGGACTTTTCAGCAATTCCTGGTAGTCGTCCCATAGTGGCATGTGCCAGGCACGATCATGGGCTTCGTCGCCGGCGTCGAGCAGTTCGCGGGCCAGGCCATCCTTGTTGGCGAACAGACCGGTGGCCACGCCACCCAGGGCGACGACACAGGCTCCGGTGAGCGTGGCAACATCGATCACCGTGTCCGGTTCGAAACGTTCGGCGTAAGTCAGCGCATCGCACAGGATCAAACGACCTTCGGCATCTGTATTGAGTATTTCTATGGTCTGGCCGGACATCGAAGTGACAATGTCACCCGGTCGCGTCGCCTTGCCATCGGGCATGTTTTCCGTGGCCGGAACAATGACTGTCAGATTGATCGGCAGGGACATCCGGGCAACGGCCTGCATGGTGCCGAGCACACTGGCGGCGCCGCACATGTCGTATTTCATTTCGTCCATTTCAGCGCCGGGTTTCAGCGAAATCCCGCCCGTGTCGAAAGTGACGCCCTTGCCAACCAGCACAATCGGCCTTTCCGATGCTTTGGTTCCCTTGTAGGTAAGCACGATCAGCTTGGGTGGCTGGTGCGAACCATGGGCAACGGCTAGCAGGGAATGCATGCCCAGTTTTTCCATGTCGGCGCGATCAAGAATATCGCAGCCAAGCTTGAATTCCTCGGCAATGGCTTGCGCCTGCTCGGCCAGGTAGGTCGGGTGGCAGATATTGGGTGGCAGGTTGCCCAAGGTTTTGGTCATGGCGACGCCTTCGCCGATGGCCAGTCCTTGGCTCAAGGCTTCCTCGGCCGGCGCCAATTCATTACGTCGCTCAACACTAAAGGTTAGCTTGCGCAATGGTCTCCGAACATCTTCCTTCTTGCTCTTGAATTGTTCGAATTTGTAGGTTGAGTCCAAAGCAGCCAGCGTGGCCTGACGAATCCGCCAGCCAATGCTGCGTTTTTTGACGGGTAGTTCGGTCAGGAAGATGGAGGCGTCGAAAGCCCCGGTTTCGTTGAGTACCTTGACGGTCGCACAGATGGCGCTACTGAATTCCTTCTCGCGAAAATCCTTTTCCTTGCCCAGGCCGACGAGCAGGATGCGGTCGCACAGCGTGCCGGGGACGCTGTGTAGCAACAGGGTGCTGCACGATTTGCCTTCCATGTCACCGCGTCGGACGATGTCGGCAATGTGGCCGCCAGAAGCCTTATCGAGCAGTTCCGCCGCAAGCGTCAGTTTCCTCGATTCAAAAACCCCGACAACAACGCAGCCGCAACGCTGTTTCTCCGGGCTGCCACTTTTTATGCTAAATTCCACAAGCTGCTCCTGATCAAGGAAATATCAGTTTCCGAGGGTTTATCCTCGCATTTTTTTCGGTTTCGTCAAAGCATGATATTCGAACGCGCCGCACGGCGCGAGCCTCGCTGCTCGGTTTCGCCTTGCTGAATTTCATGCCGCTGGTGCTGAGTCTGATGCTTTTTGTATCAATTCTGCTCAGTCTGACGCGTGCTTACCGCGATTCGGAAATGGTTGTGTGGAGCACCTGCGGTTTGCCGCTTACGGCGTGGCTGCGGCCCGTACTCAAATTTGCCCTGCCTTTTGTGTTGGTTATCGCCGCATTGGCTGGTTTTCTTTCTCCTTGGGCAAATTTCAATACCGCGCAGTACCGGCAGGTGCTTTCGGCGCGTAGCGATGTTTCGCAGGTTTCCCCGGGGGTTTTTCAGGAATCCAAGGCTGGGAAACGTGTTTTCTTCGTCGAGGCCCTGGATGAGGGGGCGGCGTTGCTCGGGAATATCTTCGTCGCTGGTTTTCAGGATGGAAAACTGGGTGTCGTCGTGTCTGATCAGGGTTATCAGGAGTTCGCCGAAAACGGTGACCGCTTTGTCGTTCTCCAAAACGGGCGCCGTTATGAAGTCGAGCCCGGATCTCCCGAATTTCGTGTGATGGAGTTCGAACGATATCGGGTGCGGACTGAGGATGGCCAAGCCAAGCCCACCGAGCCGCTCCCCAATCGTCTGTCGTTGCCGGAGTTGCTCAGGGACGATAGCAACAAGGCGCGTGGCGAACTTCTCTGGCGTATCGGAATACCGGTGTCGGCTCTGATTCTGGCGTTGCTGGCGATCCCGCTCTCCTACGTCAACCCGCGCGCCGGCCGTTCAGCGAACATGTTGATTGCGGTGCTTATCTACGCAATCTACAGCAATCTGTTGTGGGTCGCCCAGGCTTGGGTCGCGCAAGGCAAGTTGTCGTTCTGGATCGGCGTCTGGGTTATTCACGCCGCCATGTTGATGCCGCTCGTCTTGCTCTTTTACCGCCGTATTGCCGTGCGCATGCCGTGGCAGGGGAAGTCCTGTGCTTAAGGTCAATACGCATCAGCGCTACCTGATGCGGGAAGTCCTCGCGGCAGTCCTTCTCGTTTTGCTTGCTTTCCTTGCGCTGTTCAGTTTTTTCAATTTCGTGGATGAGTTGCGTAATGTGGGGCGGGCTGATTACACCGCTGCTCGAGCCGCACTGTTTGTGGCGCTTGGCTTGCCCGGGCTGGTTTACGAACTGATACCGATTGCTGCCCTGATCGGAACTTTATATGCCCTGTCTACACTGGCCAGGCATTCCGAACTAACGGTTCTGCGGGCGTCCGGTCTGGCAACCTCAGACTTGTTGAAGACGCTCTTTCGCGCAGCGGCCTTGCTTGCCTTGCTGACTTATGTTTTTGGTGAGGTGCTGGTGCCGTTTAGCGAGCGACTAGCTCAAGAGATCAAGGCGAAGGCGCTGAGCAAAGTGGTGGCGCGTAGCGGTCTGGAGAGTGGCTTGTGGATCAAGGATGGGCGCAGTTTTATAAATATTCGCAAGGTCAATCCGGATGCCTCGCTGGAAGGCGTGCGCATCTACCGTTTTACGGCTGAAAATACCCTGGAATCGGTCACTGACGCTCAGCAGGCCAGCTTTCAGTTGCCTGATCACTGGATTTTGAAAGGGGTAGTCCGGACTATTCTTGAGGCTGATTCCTCGCGTGTCGAATCAAGCGAGATGGCGGATTGGAGTTCTGCGGTCAACCCGGATTTATTGGCAATTTTGACAATCGCACCGGAGCGGATGTCCCTCTACAGCCTGTTCAATTACACCCGGCACCTGGTAGATAACAAGCAGAAGGCGGAGCGATATCAGATTGCCCTCTGGAAAAAACTTGTCTATCCGCTGACCGCCCTGGTTATGGTCGCCTTGGCGCTACCCTTTGGTTATTCCCATGACCGCGTCGGCGGCGTCAGTCTGAAGATTTTTGCAGGCGTCATGCTGGGCATACTCTTCTACGCCTTGAACGGTCTGTTTTCCAATCTTGGTGTGATCAATTCGTGGCCGCCGTTCGCCAGCGCGACGGCGCCAGCGGCGCTATTCCTGCTGACGGCAATGGGCATGTTGTGGTGGGTCGAGCGTCGATAGTCAGGCTGTGCTGACAATTTGCGTTCCGGCGATGCGGTCGTGCAGAAACTGTCCATCCTTGTCGAATAGTGCCCAGAATATTCCAATGCCGAAGAACAGAATGCTCGGCCACGCGGCCAGGTAGCGAAGAACTGCCTGCAAGGGGCGGATTGCCGAGCCTTCGTTGGAGATCAGGCGCAGCTTCCATGTCTTCATTGGCAGGGTTTGCCCGCCGTTAAGCCAGCACCAGACAAAATAGGCCAAAAGCAACAGCACGACGTGAAGCCAGAGCATCCGTGGGGTAAGCGCGAAGTTGAATCCGGAGAGGACGATTTGTGGAAGTAGAAAGCCGATCAGCAAGATGGAGAATACGACCAGGCTTTCATACAGCATGCAGACAAGGCGGCGTCTGATACCGGCGGTTGATTGTGGCATTGGTGCTTGCTTCTGTTTGCGGCAGGGACCGGGCTTGCTGAGTTACCTGCAATTGTTGATGAGTCGATGGGGCGTTTGTCACCAGGTTTGAACAGGCGCCCCGCTTTTATTTGTGTAGTGGCCTTCGTTCATGGTTTCAAGCCCCTCGCTGACAAGGCGCTTGCCAGCGTGTGGGTTGCGCGCGAGCAATGGGTCTTGACGCTACCTTCGGAGCACCCCATGGCCGCAGCTGTTTCAGCGACGTCCATGTCTTCCCAGTAGCGCATGAGGAATGCCTCGCGTTGCCGCGCCGGTAGCTTTTTGATTTCTTCATCGATCAGGTTGAGCGTCTGGGCCTGCTGCAGCTTGCTTTCCGGAGTTTTGGGGCCGGCATCGTCTTCGTCGGCCGCCAGGGTTTCAAGCGGATCGTGATCGTCGTCGTCATCCTGGGAAAACGCGGAAAGGATAGTCGTCCACATTGAGCGGACCTTGCTTCGCCGATAGTAATCTCGAATGGTGTTCTGCAGGATGCGCTGGAAAAGCATCGGATACTCTTCGTCAGGCCGGTCGCCATACTTTTCCGCCAGCTTTAGCATGGAATCCTGAACGATATCCAGTGCCGCATCTTCATCACGCACGGCGAACATGGCCTGCTTGAAGGCGCGTCGCTCGACTGACTCGAGAAAGCTGGAAAGTTGTTGGGGCGATGACAGGGGCGTCTCTTCCGAAAAT
>PHCH01000005.1 GCA_002840785.1 Betaproteobacteria bacterium HGW-Betaproteobacteria-4
AATGAACAGGAATTGCGTCGCGCCCGACATTTTCTTGACCATCGTGCAGAAACGTTCGGTATTGCTGTCGTCAAGCGGCGCATCGACCTCGTCGAGCAGGCAGAACGGCGCCGGATTGAGCTGGAACATCGAGAAGACCAGCGCAATCGCCGTCAGCGCCTTTTCGCCGCCGGACAGCAAATGGATGGTCGAATTCTTCTTGCCCGGCGGCTGGGCGATGACCTGGACGCCGGCATCGAGAATTTCGTCGCCGGTCATGACCAGCTCGGCGCGGCCGCCACCGAAGAGTTCCGGGAAAAGTCGCCCGAAATGGCCGTTGACCGTATCAAACGTGCTTTGCAACAGATCGCGCGTCTCGCGGTCGATGCGGCGGATGGCGTTTTCCAGCGTTTCCATGGCCTCGGTCAGGTCGGCCGCCTGCATGTCGAGGTAACCCTTGCGCTCGGTCGCCGTTTCGAGTTCCTGCAAGGCGGCCATGTTGACGGCGCCGAGTTCGGCGATGGCGTTGGTCAGCCGGGTGATTTCGCCTTGCAGGGCCGGCGGCCGGGCGTTACCCAGTTCATTTTGTAGCGCCTCTTCATTGGCCCCGGCTTCAAGCAGTTGCATGGCGAACTGCTCGGCATTGAGCGCCGCCGCCTGCTCCTTCAATTTGAGGTCGCCAATGCGCACGCGCAGCGGCTCAAGCCCCTGCTCAATGCGCAGGCGCTGTTCCTCGAAGCCACGCAGGGCGTTGGTTGCCGCTTCGAGCGCATCGCGCTTGTCGGCCAGAATCTTTTCCGCTGCCTGCCGCGCTTCAAGCGCCGCCTGCAAGGCGCCTTCCATTACATCCGGCGGTGCCGCCTCGACCTGCTCGGCGCACTGGGCGCGATCCTTTTCAATCCGGTTCAGTTCGCGCTGGGCCATGGCCTGCTGGGCGAAGACGTCCTGCAGCTTGCCGTCGCATTCGCGCAGCGAGAACTGCGCTTCGCGCAGGGCGCGGTCGAAATCGGCGTTGCGCTCGCGCTCGGCACGCACGGCGCATTCGCACTCGTCGAGCCGGGTTTGCGCGCCATGGACCAGCACACGGATGCGGCCCAGACCGTCGCGGATTTCGGCGATGCGCTCGTCGGCCGCCATGTCGCGCTCGCGTTCGCTCTCTTCTTCCTCGGCCAGTTCGGCCAGTTGCTCCTGCAGACGCTCCTTCTGCTCCTTGTGGCGCTCAATGGCCTGCGACAGCTTGAGCACCTCGACCTGCACGGCATGCACGCGCTGCTGCCGGTCGGTGACGTACTGGCGGATTTCGCCCATTTCGGCCTGCTTGTCCTCGACCTGTTCATCGAGCATGACCAGCTGCTCGCGGATGGCGTCAGCCTTTTCCTCGGCCATGGCGATCCCGTCGCCCAACGCTTCAATTTCGCGCTGGCGTTCGAGCAGGCCGTGTTCGCCCTGATCCGGCGCAAAGAAGGTGACGCTAGCCGCGCTGACCAGATCGCCGCCGCGCGTCACGATGACCGCCCCCGGCGGCAGATCGGCGCGCTGCCCCAGCGCCTCGGCCAGCGTTTCCGCCGTGCGCACCTGGCCGAGCCAGTCGTCGAGCACGGCCTGGAGGGCCGGTTCGTCGCTGCGCACGCGCGCCGAGAGGACTCCTACGGTCAACCGGAAATTTTGGCCAAAATTGAAATCGCCCGGCAGCACCACGCTGAGCCGCGCGTCCGGCCGGTCGTGCAGCCAGGCGTCGAGCTTGGCCGGATCGTCGCAGGCGATGGCGCTCAAACGCTCGCGCAATACCGCTTCGACCGCCTCTTCCCAACCGGCTTCGACATGAATCTTCTGCCACAGCGCCGGCGCGTTTTCGAGCTCGTGGCGACGCAGCCATTCCGGCAATTTGCCGCTCTGCTGCGTGCGCGCCTGCATCTGCTCCAGCGCCGCCCGACGAGCCTGACCGGCGGCCAGTTCGCGTTCGATGCGCTGCACTTCGGCCTGCGCTTCCTTGCGCCGGGCTTCAAGCTGCGGCATTTCCTGCTGCAACTGCTGGAGCTGATCCTGATCGCCGGCCAGTTCCTCGCGCAGCAGGGCCAGTTCTTCTTCCTTCTCGGCGAGGTCCATTTCGTCCGGCGCGTCGTTGCCGCCGGTTTCCTCGCGCAGCCGTTCGCGGCGCAGCGTGATGGCCTGCAAGGCGCGCTGGGCGTGCGACTTGTTGGTCAGCTCGACTTCGAGTTTCTGCTCGCCGTTGGTCGACCGCGCCTTGAGGCGTTGCAGCTCTTCCTGCGCCTGGACGTGGTCTTCCTCGACCTGCGGCGCGATGTTCATCTGCTCGTGCAGCTTGGCCTCGGCCTCTTCGACGCGCAGCTTGGTGATTTCCTGCGTCTCTTCCCACTTCAGGCGATCTTCGGTCAGCTTCTCGGCCGTCTCGCCCCAGTGCTTGAGCTCGTCTTCCAGTTGCGTCAGGCGCGCCTCAAGCTGGCTGCGCGATTCGCGGCGATGGCGGATTTCCGCCTCCAGCCGGGCGACTTCGGCGTTGGCCGTGTACATGTCGCTCTGCGCGTTGTGCAAGGCGTCGCCGGCAGCAAAGTGCGCCTCGCGGGTTTCCTCGGCTCGTGCCTCGGTTTCGCGCAAGGCGGCGCTCTGCGCCTCCAGATCCGTCGTCGCCCGCTCGACGTCGAGCGACAGCCGCTGGCGCTCGGCCTCGGCTTCGCGCTTCCTGAGCAGCCACAGCACTTGCTGGCGCTGGACCAGCTGTTCGTTCAGGCCCTGATAACGGCGCGCTACTTCGGCCTGGGCTTCCAGTCGCTCCATCTGGTTGCCGAGTTCCTGGCGGATATCCTCGACGCGCAGCAGGTTCTCCCGCGTATCTTCGAGCCGGCCGTTGGTTTCCTTGCGCCTTTCCTTGTAGCGCGTGACGCCGGCCGCTTCTTCGAGGAAAACCCGCAGGTCGTCCGGCCGCGCCTCGATGATCCGCGAAATCATGCCCTGGCCGATGATGGCGTAAGCACGCGGCCCGAGGCCGGTGCCGAGGAACAGGTCGGTAATGTCCTTGCGCCGGACCTTCAGGTTGTTGATGAAGTAATCGGACTGCCCCTGCCGCGTCAGCGTCCGCTTGACCGACAGTTCGGTGTATTGCGACCACTGGCCGAGGGCGCGACCGAGCAGGTTCTCGAAAATGAGTTCAACGGAAGCGCGCGACACCGGCTTGCGGTTCGACGAGCCGTTGAAGATAACGTCCATCATCGACTCGCCGCGCAGCTCCGAGGCTTTCGACTCGCCCAGCACCCAGCGCGCCGACGACGCCGACCAGTTGGCCGGGAACGGCCACCGCAGTGGGGTCGACGAAGGACTTGAAGCCGGAGAGTTTGAGTTTGGTAAGACGCATGCCTGCTTGCGGCGCGGCCAATGCCGCCGCCATGACGGGGGCCGTATAATAACATCGACTATTTGATCGCCCGGCCCTCAGGAAGGAAGGTTTCCGATGAACCTCGACGACCAGTTTCTCGCCCGCGCCATCGAACTGGCCCGGCACGGCAGCGAAAGTGGCGAAGGCGGGCCGTTCGGCGCCGTCATCGTGCGCGACGGCAAGATCATCGCCGAAGGCTGGAACCGCGTCGTCGCCAGCCACGACCCGACGGCCCACGCCGAGATCAGCGCTATCCGCACCGCCTGCGCCGGCGCCAACAGCTTCCACCTGCATGGCTGCACCCTCTACGCCTCGAGCGAACCCTGCCCGATGTGCCTGTCCGCCGCATACTGGGCGCACATCGACCGCATCGTCTTCGCCAACAGTCGGGCCGAAGCCGCGGCCATCGGCTTCTGCGACGACGAGCTATACAGCGAACTGAACCGCCATTTTTCGTCGCGCAGCATCGTCATGGAACACCACCCGACACCGGGCGCGCTCGAACCGCTGGAACGCTGGGCGGCCAATCCGGGTCGAATCCCCTATTGAGTCACCGGGGCCGCCCGCATGCACTCCGAAGAAATTCCGCAACGTGCCGAAACCCTGCAGGTGCTGCGCCTGATCAGCGAGCATGAGCCCATCCTCATGCTCGGCAGCAACAATAATGGCTACGGCGAACGGTGGACGCTCTCCGGCCAGGAAGTCCAGCCGGCCATCGCCCAATTCCTGATGAACAGCGGATTTATCGCCGAAATCGGCGAAACCGAACTCGGCGCCGTCAAGCTGGCCCTGACCGAAAAGGGCCGCGAATTCCGGGACAGGGGATTGGCCTGGTGGGCCGACCTCAACTTTCTCGAAAAGCTGAAAATCACGGTGTTCGGCTGAACCGGCCGGGCAGGCCGAAAGCCGCATCCGGCTGTTTTACCCTGGCCGTAACCGCCACCATAAGCCGAAAGGACTAACTCTCGCGGCCAAGCGGCTACATCCGCTGAAACATTAGAAAATGATAATGGAACTCCATCTTGGCGCTTTGCACACGCAGGCGACGTCTTTCTATATTTGGAGTCCAATTTTATGAACATCACGAAATCCGTAGCCGCCCTCGCCTTGGGCTTGGGTCTTGTTGCCAGCGCCCATGCTGCAACGCACGACTTGGGGACGGTCACTGCACCATCGACCTATTCCCAAGTAGTCCAGGTCGCCGTCGGCAGCTTTTCCGATCAATGGATATTTGACGTCCCCACCACGTTGTTCTCCGGTGGCTCGGTCAGCAACCTGAACATTTCCATCCAGAATATCGGCGATCTATACAACATCAATGGCCTTTCCGTGCAGTTGTATGACAACGCCGATAGCTTGATCGCCAATCTCGATGGCAATGCAGGCAGTTCCGCCAACTACAAGGTCGGCTCCGGGGTGTTTGCGCCGGCCAACGACTATTACTTCACCGTCTCCGGCACGGCAACCGGCAGCCTCGGCGGTCAATACGTGTTCGCCGTATCGACCTTGCCGGTTCCTGAACCGGAATCCTACGCCATGCTGCTCGCCGGCTTGGGCCTCATCGGCGCCGTCGCCCGCCGCCGCGCTGGACGCTGATCCATAGCGGCTGTACCGAGCTGCGCGACAAGAAGCCCGCCAACTGGCGGGCTTCTTCATTTTTGGTATCTGGGCAGCCCACAAGCAGACTGCTACGGTCAACCGGAAAAAATGCCCAATTTTCAACAGCCTCCTGGCTTGCTATGCTTATCTCATCGCAATGCCCCCAACCATCGGAACGCCATGCTCGACAGCGACAACGCCGCCTTCATCCAGACCGGAGTCAGCATCAGCCTGGCCTCCTGCGCCGTTGATCGCCTGCCCTGCATGAGCCGCGGCCTGGGCTGCAAACTCATAGCCGGCGGGCATCAAATCGCGATATTCATCAAGCGCTCGCAGTCGGCCGAACTGCTCGACAACATCCGCAACACGGGCCGGGTCGCCAATGTCTTCAACCTGCCGAGCAGCAACCGCACCCTGCAGCTCAAAGGTGACGACGCGCAGATCCTGCCTTTCGACCCGGCCGATCTGCCCGTGATCGAATCGCACATTCCCCATTTCCTCGACGAGGTCATCCCCTTCGGCATGCAGGAGAACATGGTTCGGGCGCTCTTTGCCTGCACGGTCGACGACCTGGTGACCGTGGTCTATACGCCAAACGCCGCCTTCACCCAGACGCCCGGGCCGAAAGCCGGCGACCCGCTGGGCACTGCGTCATGAGCCTGCGCCTCGAGACCATCCGCGAATGCCTGGAGGGCATCATCCCGGGCCACATCGCCACCTGCGACCGGGCCGGAATGCCCAACCTGGCCTACCTCTCCCAGGTCGAATTCATCGACAACGAGCACGTCGCGCTGTCCTACCAGTTCTTCAACCGCACCCGGCAGAACATCCTGGCCGACTCGCCGGTGCGCCTGCTGCTGACCAGCCACCTGACCGGCGCCCAGTACCGGCTGACCCTGCACTACCTGCGCACCGAGGCGGCCGGGCCGCTCTTCGAGCGAATGCGGGCCAAACTGGCTGGAATCGCCTCGCACACCGGCATGGCCGGCATCTTCCAATTGCTCGGCGCCGACATCTACCACGTGCTGAACATCGAACAGCTGCCCGGCGAAACCGTGCCGCCGCCTCCGCCACCGGTCAATTGCCTGAACGCCCTGCGCCGGACGGTCGACCGCCTGGCCACCTGCAACACGCTGGAATGCCTGCTCGAAAAGGCCGTCGACTGCCTGGAAAAAGAGTTCGGCATAGCTCACCTCATGCTGCTCATGCACGATGAGGCACGCGGCCGGCTGTACACTCTGGCCAGCCGCGGCTACCCGGAATCCGGCATCGGCTCGGAAATCCCGGTCGGCGCCGGCGTCATCGGCATCTGCGCCCGCGAACGCACGCCGATCCGGATCGGCTTCACCAACAGCGAGTACGCCTACGGCCGCACCGTGCGCGACGGCATCGCGGCCGATGGCCAGGCCGACACTCTGGAAACGGCCATTCCCCTGCCCGGCCTGCCCGATGCAGCGAGCCAGATGGCCGTGCCGATCAGCGTCGCCGGCCGCCTGCTCGGTGTGCTCTACGTCGAGAGCGTGTCCGACCTGCATTTCGGCTACGACGAAGAAGACGCCCTCGTCGCTTTCGCCGCGCAACTGGGTCTCGCCATCGTCCACCACCAGCCGGCCGACGATCTGCCCGACGAGCCGGCCGCCAGCGAGGAAGCGGCGCCGGCCGTCGCCGGCACACCGCTGACCATTCGCCACTTCGCCGCCACCGACAGCGTTTTCATCGACGACGACTACCTGATCAAGGGCGTCGCCGGGGCCATACTCTGGGTGCTGCTCAGCGATTTTGCCGAACGTCGGCGCACCAGTTTCACCAACAAGGGCTTGCGGGTCGATCCCCGCATCCGCCTGCCGGGCGTCAGCGACAACCTCGAAGCGCGTCTGGTGCTGTTGCAGCGCCGCCTGGAAGAACGCGATGCCGGCATCCGGCTGACCAAGACCGGGCGCGGCCGTTTTTCTCTGGCCGTAGACCACCCGCTGCAGCTCGTCGAAAGCTGATTTTCGGGCGCTTCGCCCGCCTTTTCTTAAATGTTCATTCAGCGTTTCTTAAAAGAATCGTAAGCGGCCTCTGGCCGTCTTGTCAGCGTTTTCGGGCGGCCTAGACTACCTCCATCGCATAACGAATGGAGCGGTCATGACCCCGAAGCCCCCGGCAAAAAACCCGCAGCAACTGCTCGAACAGATGCTGCTCATCCGCGCCTATGAAGAGGCCATCGTCAACGGCAGCGCCGCCGGCAGGATGCCCGGCACCTGCACCTCGGTCGGCCAGGAAGCGGCCGCCGTCGGCGTAGTCAACGCGCTTGCCGCGGACGACCTGATCCTCACCAACCATCGCAGCGCCGGCCACCTGCTCGCCCGCGGCGCCGACCCCGGCCGCCTGCTGGCCGAAGTCATGGGCCGCCGCGACGGCTACTGCAAGGGCAAGAGCGGCTCGCTGCACATTTCGGCCAAGGAACTCGGCGTCGTGCTGACCTCGACCATCGTTGGCGCCGAACTGTCGATGGCGCCCGGCGTCGCCTTGGCGCAGAGCATGCTCGGCCGCCCCGGCATCGTCGTCTGCTTCTTTGGCGACGGTGCCGCCTGCGAGGGCAGCTTTCACGAATCGCTAAATCTTGCCGCGCTGTGGAACCTGCCCATTCTCTACGTCTGTGAGAACAATCACTGGCAAGCCTTCGTCCATCGGCGCGAAGCGATGAGCCGGGAGCATGTAGCGGAGTGGGCCGCCGGCTACGGCATCCCGGCCCGGACGGTGGACGGCAACGATGTCTTCGCCGTGCTCGAAGCCGCCCAGGCCGCCGCCGCCCAGGTCCGCGAGAGCGGCCGACCCTACCTGCTGGAAACCCTGACCTACCGGACCCGCGGCCATCTCGAACCGGACGACCAGGCTTACGTCGACAAGGCCGAACTGGCCGCCTGGCTGGCCCGCGACCCGATCGCCAGCAGCCGCGCCCGCTTGCTCGCCGATGGCCTGCTGACCCAGGCCCAGGCAGCCGCCATGGCCGACAAAGTGGCCAGCCACATCGCCGTCGCCCAGGCCTTTGCCGAAGCCTCGCCCTTCCCTGCCGCGGATGAACTGACCCGCGACGTCTACGCCTGAGGATTCCCCATGCCTACCCTGACCCTTTACGATGCTGTCGGCGCCGCGCTGACCGAAGAGATGCGCCGCGACCACAGCGTCATCGCCTTCGGCGAAGGCATCGCCACCAAACGCCACGAGCTGGTCGACGAATTCGGCGCCCTGCGTATCCGCAACACGCCGCTCGCCGAGGGCATCATTGCCGGCACGGCCGTCGGAGCTGCCGCCATGGGCCTGCGCCCGGTCGTCGACCTGCTCTTCGCGCCCTTTCTCTGCTACGCCATGGACGAGCTGGTCAACAGCGCCGGCAAGCTGCGCTACCTGTCCGGCGGCCAGTTCTCCTTCCCCCTCGTCACGCGGCCGACACCAAGGCCCTGCTCAAGACGGCCATTCGCGACGACAACCCGGTGCTCTTCTTCCTCGACATCGGGCTGCTCTACCAGCCGGGCGAGGTGCCCGCCGGCGAACATCTGCTGCCGCTCGGCCAGGCCGCCATCGTCCGCGAAGGCCGCGACGTGACGCTGGTTTCCTACGGCAAGACCGTGCACCACTGCCAGCAGGCGGCCGAGCAACTGGCCGGCCAGGGCATCGCCGCCGAAGTCATCGACCTGCGTAGCCTGAAGCCGCTTGATGAAACGACCATCCTCGGCTCGGTGCGGAAAACCGGTCGCCTGGTCGTCGTGCACGAAGCCAACCGCCTGTGCGGCATCGGCGCCGAAATCGCCGCCCTGGTCGCCGAACACGCCTTCGCCGACCTCAAGGCACCGATTGTCCGATTGGGCGGCCCCGATGCCCCGGCCGCCGCCAGCTACCCGCTCGAACAGGCCTCGGTCCCGTCAGCCGAGGCAATCGCCGAGGCAGCCCGACGCCTCTGTTCCACCTAGAAACCAGCTTCAGCCTCAATTTTCAACAAGGAGAAAAACCATGCACCCCAACCCCAAAACCCTGTTCGCCGCCACCCTCGCCTGCGCCCTGTTCAACACCAGTGCCCTGGCTGCAGATAGCAATTCGGTGCTGATCAAACGTGGCGAGAAACTGATCGCCTATGGTGGCTGCGTCGATTGCCACACGCCTTTCAAAATGGGCGCCAACGGCCCCGAGAAGGACATGGCGCGCGGCCTTTCCGGCCATCCCGAAGAGCTTCGCCTGCCGCCTTCGCCCAAGCTCGACAATGCCTGGAACTGGGCTGGTTCGGCGACCATGACGGCCTTCACCGGCCCGTGGGGCACGACCTATGCCTCCAACCTGACGCCCGACCGCGAGACCGGCATAGGCGCCTGGCGCGAGCAGGATTTCATCCAGGCCATGCGCACCGGCAAGCATGTCGGCGTGGCCCGCCCGATCCTGCCGCCCATGCCCTGGCAGGCGGTCGCCTCGTTGTCGGAAAGGGATTTGCGGGCGATTTTCACCTACCTCAAGGCGCAGCCGGCCGTGAAGAACAAGGTGCCCGACTATCTGCCGCCCGCCACCAGCATCAGCAAAGCCGGCGGCTGAGCGGTTCCTCGGGATCCGGCCAGGTAGCAACGTAGCATTTGCTGCCTGGTGCGCGGTGGGATCTATGCCGCAAGATCGCGCGGGCGAAGCGCTGGCGGCTACGCCTTGCTTGCCCTTTGCATTAAACTGCCCCGCATATTTTCGATTCCCCCACCCCACCAGCGTACTGGAGAGCGTTATGGCACGGCTGAGCATCGGACATCATTTCATCGGCGGACTGTTGGCGACAGTCATGGTGTTTCCTGCCCTTGCCGACTACAACGCCGGCAATTATCGGCGCGATGCGGACGAGGCCAATCGCCAACGAATGATGAACAGTTTCCGGCGCGATGCCGAAGTGACCAGTCGGCGCAACGATGAGCTACGACGCAGCAATGCCTACCAGGCGCCATCGCAAGGCTCCGCCTCGGGCAGCAAGGCGGGTGAATCCAGGGGCGGCGCTTCTGGCAGCGCCTATTCGCCGAGTGTCGACAGCGGCCCCAGAGCCATCGAAAGCACCACTACGGTCACTGTCCGGGTCAAGGAAAGCGAACAGGACACGGTGGCCCGCATCGTGAAGGAGGCCGAAGCCGGCAGCGTCGACGCGCAGTGGAACGTGGGACGCCTTTATTACACGGGCGGCTTCGGTGGAGTCAGTCGCAATGACGCCACGGCTGCACAGTGGTTCAGGAAAGCGGCCCTGGCCGGCCATGCCGAAGCAGGGCTGGCGTATGGCGAAATTCTCTTCAATGCCAAGGGCGCGGACGAGAACCCGGTTGAAGTGGCCCGCTGGTTCAAATTCGCCGCAGAAAAGGGCATCCCCAGAGCGATGTTTTTCTGGGGCACCCTGCTGGAGGTAGGACATGGCACGAGCCAGGACTTTCCTGCCGCCTTTGGCTGGATCAGGAAAGCAGCAGAACAGGGCGAAACCAACGCCTATGCCTCGCTCGGCTCGATGTATGCGCAGGGACGTGGCACACCGGCGGATTTCGCCGCCGCGCACACCTGGCTGCTCAAGGGCGCCGAGCATGGCGACGGGACGGCATGTGTCGATCTGGGCACCCTGTACCTGAAGGGACAAGGCGTTGCCAAGGACGAGCAAGCGGCAGCGCACTGGTTCCTCAAGGGCGCGGAAGCGGGTAACCGCAACGGCATGTTCAACGCCGGGCTGCTCTACGAAAAAGGCATGTTTGGGGTCACGCAGGATGTCGACAAGGCGCGCGCCTGGTTCACCAAGGCCGCGGCTGCCGGCATGCCCGCGGCACAACAGGCGCTGGCCCGACTGGGGGCGACAGGCCCGGCGAGCAACCCCGGGGTGCCTGAAGCGCCGGCTGCCGCCACGGCGAACGGAAAATATTCGGGCCTGTTGCAGACCATTCACTGCCCGCGCGACCAAGGGGAATACGGCCAGTTCACCGATTACGGGTACTGGGGCGGCGGCGCGTGGTGCGGACAGACCGGCAAGGGCGGTTACTGGGTGTGGGTCGCGCCGTCGTGGTATGTATGGTCGCAAAGCGGCGGATCGGCCGGCGCAACCGCCAAGGCCCCCGAAGCAAGCATTCCCGAATCGGCCTCGGTGAACGGGAAATATGCCGGACTGTTGCAGACCATCCACTGCCCGCGCGATCAGGGGGAATACGGCCGGTTTACCGATTACGGGTACTGGGAAGGCGGTGCATGGTGCGGACAGACCGGCAAGGGCGGACACTGGGTCTGGGTGGCACCCTCCTGGTACGTCTGGTCGACCAAGACCCGGTAATCGCCTTCCGCGCTGGAATTTGCGACCGGTAGCGCCAAGCCGGTCGAACGGTGCCGATTCCGGATTCGGGGTACGTGCTTGAGGTTGGCCAATCATCTCCACGGTCAACCGGAAAAAACGGCCAAAATCAAAATAGCTTGCGCGCACGCCAGCCGGCCGCGATCCACGGCAATGCCGCTAAAATGGCCCTGCCTCCACCTCAACGCGCCCGATGACCCGTCCCTCGCTCAACACCCAGATCCTGATCGGCTGCCTGCTCGGCATCGCCGGCGGGCTGTGGCTGGCCACCCAGCCGGCTGCGGCGCCCATCGTCGGCAACACGCTGTACGGCGCCAAGATGCTCGGCAACCTGTTTCTCGACCTGCTGCGCATGGTGCTCGTGCCGCTGGTCTTTTCGTCGATTGTCGTCGGCGTTGCCAATCTACGCGCCCATCAGCAGATGCATCGGGTGTGGACGACAACGCTGGCCTTTTTCGCGCTGACCATGGGCGTCGCCATCGTCCTCGGCCTGGGCGCTGCCAACCTCTTCCGCCCCGGAGAAGGCCTGCAACTGGCGATGTTCGCCGACGCCACGCGGGATTTCCAGGCACGCCAGATGCCGCTGCCCGACTACATTGCCCAATTCATGCGCGGCCTGTTCCAGAATCCGTTCAAGGCGCTGGCCCAGGGCGAGATCCTGGCCGTCGTCATCATTGCCCTGTTTCTCGGCATTGCGCTGGTCATCGGCGGCGAGCGCTACAAGAACCTGCGCGTGCTGATCCAGGAATTGCAGGAACTCTGCCTGCTCGTCGTCGGCTGGATCATGCACCTCGCCCCGTTCGGCCTCGCCGCGCTGCTGCTGCAACTGGTCGCCACGCAAAATGCCGATCTGCTCGCCAGCCTGGCACATTTCATCAGCGTCGTCGTCGGCACCACGCTGTTCCACGGCATCGTCGTCCTGCCGCTGCTACTCTGGCTGGTCACCCGGATGTCGCCGCTACGTTTCTGGAAAGGCGCCAAGGAAGCGCTGATCACCGCCTTCGCCACGAGTTCGAGCGCCGCCACGCTGCCCATCACGCTGCGCTGCGCCGAGCAGCATTTGCACGTCAAGAAGGACATCGCCAACTTCGTCGTGCCGCTCGGCGCCACCGCCAACATGGACGGCACGGCGCTCTACGAAGCGGCCGCCGCGCTGTTCGTCGCCCGCCTGGCCGGCATTGAACTCGATCTCGCCCACCAGCTCATCATCTTCTTCGTCGCCATGCTCAGTTCCATCGGCGCCCCCGGCATCCCCAGCGTCGGCATGCTGAGCATGGTACTGGTCCTTGAATCGGTCGGCCTGCCCACCGCGGCGATTGCCATCCTGCTGCCCATCGACCGCATCCTCGACACCGTGCGCACGGCGGTCAATGTCGAAGGCGACATGGTTGGCAGCCTGGTCGTACAGAAGCTGAGCGAATCGGCTCGGGCCGATCGCTAAACCCTACCTGCTACGGTCAACCCGAAAAATCAGCCGATTTCCAAATCGGTCCTCGCCGCTGCCCTCGAATGAGCGGCAGGTGATCGCCGTCCACCGCACCGCCACCTCGCGGCCGTCGCTGCAGCGGACGACGCCGGTTCCGGACTCGCCGGCGCAACTGCCCGGCCGGGGCGAAGTCTCGGGGGGCGCCAACTGCCCGTCGCAGTGCAGGCGCCCGTCGCCATCGGCCAGGATGAAACTGCCGCCACCGTTCGCGTCACCGGGAAAGCCCTTGCCGCGCAGCTCGCCCGGCACGTCGCTCAGGCTGCCGCGCGCCTGGTAGCCGAAGGCACACGCGGCGAGCAGCGAGGCGGCGACGATGAGCAGGGAAATTCCGCGTTTGTTCACAAGGCAGGCAAAGCGTTTTCGGGGATAATCCGCATTTTTACACCCATTCGACGCCCGACGTGAATTCGCATCTCGCCCAACTCCAGCCCTACCCCTTCGAAAAGCTGCGCGTCACGCCCAACCCGGACTACAAGGAAATCAAGCTCTCCATCGGCGAGCCGCAGCACCCGACGCCGGCTTTCATCATCGAAGCGCTGGCCAACGGCCTGAAGGGTTTGGCCAATTACCCGACGACGCAGGGCATTCCGGCATTGCGTCAAGCCATCGCCGCCTGGTGCCAGCGCCGCTACGACCTGGCGCTCAATCCGGAAACCGAAACCCTGCCGGTCAACGGCTCACGCGAAGCGCTTTTTTCCTTCGCGCAAACAGTCATCGATACCAGCCGCGGCCACGTTCCGCTGGTGGTCAGCCCGAACCCGTTCTACCAGATCTACGAAGGCGCCGCCTATCTGTCCGGCGCCGAGCCGCGCTTCCTCAACAACCTGCCCGACAACGATTTCGCCTTCGACTACGCCAGCCTGAGCGAAGAAGAATGGGCCCGCGTCCAGCTCTTCTACGTCTGCTCGCCGGGCAACCCGACCGGCAAGGTGCTATCGCTGGCCGACTGGAAAACGCTGTTCGCCCTCTCCGACAAGTACGGTTTCGTCATCGCCTCCGACGAGTGCTATTCGGAAATCTATTTCGACGAAGCCAACCCGCCCATCGGCGGCCTCCAGGCAGCCAAGCTGCTCGGCCGCTCGAACGAACGGCTGGTCATGTTCTCCAGCCTGTCCAAGCGCTCCAACGTGCCGGGCATGCGTTCCGGCTTCGTCGCCGGCGACGCCGCCATCCTCAAGAAATACCTGCTGTTCCGCACCTACCAGGGTTGCGCCATGGCGCCGCCGGTGCAGACCGCCTCCATCGCCGCCTGGAACGACGAGGCGCATGTCCTCGACAACCGCAACCAGTATCGCGAGAAATTCACCGCCTGCACGCCGCTGATTTCCGAAGTGCTCGGCACCAGCATGCCCGACGCCAGCTTCTATCTGTGGGCCAAGACGCCCATCGCCGACACCGAGTTTTCCCGCGGCCTGCTCGAACACTATAATGTCGTGGTCCTGCCCGGCAGCTTCCTGGCGCGCGAAGTCCGCGGCGTCAATCCGGGGGCCAATTTCATTCGTATCGCGCTGGTTGCCTCACTCGACGAGTGTCTGGAAGCGACCCGGCGCATTCGCCAATTCGCACAACAACTGTAAACAGAGAGAACATCCATGAGCCATCCCCTGCAAGCCATCATCGAAGAACTCTGGGAACGCCGCACCGAGCTGTCCCCGCAATCCCCGGTCGATACCGTCGCCGCCATCAACCAGGTGGTCGGCATGCTCGACTCCGGCGCCCTGCGCGTCGCCGAGAAGATCGACGGTGACTGGGTCACCCACCAGTGGATCAAGAAGGCCGTGCTGCTGTCCTTCCGCGTGCGCGACAACCGCGTCCAGGAATCCGGCGACGTTCGCTTCTACGACAAGGTCGACACCAAGTTCGAAGGCTGGACTGAAGAGCAGTTCCGTCAAGGTGGCTTCCGCGTAGTGCCGGGCACCATCGTCCGCAAGGGTTCTTTCGTTGCCAAGAACGCCGTGCTCATGCCCTCCTTCGTCAACATCGGCGCCTACGTTGATGAAGCGACGATGGTCGATACCTGGGTCACCGTCGGTTCCTGCGCGCAGATCGGCAAGAACGTGCACCTCTCCGGCGGCGTCGGCATCGGCGGCGTCCTTGAGCCGCTACAGGCCAACCCGACCATCATCGAAGACAACTGCTTCATCGGCGCCCGTTCCGAAGTCGTCGAAGGCGTCATCATCGGCGAGAACTCCGTTCTTTCGATGGGCGTATACATTGGCCAAAGCACGCCAATCTACGACCGCGAAACCGGCGAAGTAACCTACGGCCGCGTGCCGCCAGGCTCCGTCGTGATCAGCGGCACCTTGCCGAAGGCCAACGGCGCGTATAGCCTGTATGCCGCGATCATCGTCAAGAAGGTCGACGCGCAAACCCGCTCGAAGACCAGCATCAACGAACTGCTGCGCCCGTAAGCCCCACCACTCCACGAAGGTCTTGTCATGATTCTCGACAAACTGTTCCAGTTGATGGCCGAAAAGCAGGCCTCGGATATCTTCATCTCCGCAGGCGCGCCTATCCACATCAAGATCCAGGGCAACACGCTCCCGGTCAACCAGCAGGTCATGCTGCCGGACATGATCGAGAAGATCGCCTACGAACTGATGTCGCCGGACCAGATCAAGACCTTCGAAGCGAACTGGGAGATGAACCTCTCCTTCGGTGTGCCGAATGTCGGCAACTTCCGGGTCAATATCTTCCGCCAGCGCGGCTCGACCAGCATCGTCATCCGCTTCATCCTGGGCAATATCCCGGCCATGGACGACCTCGGCCTGCCCAATATCCTCGGCGAGCTGATCATGGAGAAGCGCGGTCTGATCCTGATCGTCGGCGCCACCGGCTCGGGCAAGTCGACGACCATCGCATCGATGCTCGATCACCGCAACGCCAACCGTTCCGGCCACATCCTGACGGTTGAAGACCCGATCGAATTCCTCTTCAAACACAAGAAATCCATCGTCAACCAGCGCGAAATCGGCATGGACACGATGGACTGGCAATCGGCCCTCAAGAACGCCATGCGCCAGGCGCCGGACTGCATCCTGATCGGCGAAATCCGCGACAAGGACACCATGCAGGCGGCCATCGCCTACTCGCAGACCGGCCACCTGTGCCTGGCCACGCTGCACGCCAACAACTCGTACCACGCGCTGAACCGCATCATCAGCTTCTTCCCGGCCGAAAACCGCCCGGCGCTCTTCCTCGACCTTTCGGTCGCCCTGCGCGCCATCGTTTCGCAGCGACTAGTCAAGAAGCCGGACGGCAAACGCATCCCGACCTGCGAAATCATGCTCAACACCCGCCACATCAGCGAACTGGTCGAGCATGGCGAGGTTCAGGCAATCAAGGAAGCGATGGAGCAAACGCTGGCCCCGGGCTCGCAGACCTTCGAGCAGGATCTGTTCCGGCTCTACAGCAGCGGCACGATCACCATCGACGAAGCGCTGGCCAATGCCGATTCGCCGACCAACCTGTCGTGGCTCATCAACAATTCCGAATTCGGCAACACGAATGGCAAGGAAGATCGCAAGACCGACGTCGCCCTGGAATTCGACAGCACCAGCGAAGGCGGCACCTCGTTCAAGGAATTCACCCTGAGCCTGGCCGACCACGACGAAGAAACCCAGTGATGTCCGACCCCACGTTTGAACTGGCCCGGCAGATCATCTCCTGCCACTCGGTCACGCCGGAAGACGGCGGCTGCATGGAAATCATCGCCGCCCGCCTCGAACCCCTTGGCTTCACCATCGAATTCATCAACCGCAACGGTGTCACCAACCTCTGGGCACGTCGCGGGACGACCGCCCCGCTCTTCGTCTTCGCCGGCCACACCGATGTCGTGCCGACCGGCCCGCTCGACAAATGGACTTCGCCGCCGTTCGCCCCGGAAGTCCGCGCCGGCATGCTCTACGGGCGCGGCACGGCCGACATGAAGTCGTCGGTTGCCGCCTCGGTGACCGCCGTCGAGGCCTTCATCGCTGCCCACCCGAACCATCCCGGCTCGCTGGCCTTCCTGCTCACTTCCGATGAAGAGGGCGATGCCACCGATGGCACCGTCGTCGTCGTCGAGGCACTCAAGGCACGCGGCGAAACCCTCGATTTCTGCATCATCGGCGAACCGACTTCGGTCAACACCCTCGGCGACATGATCAAGAACGGCCGGCGCGGTTCGCTGTCCGGCACGCTCACCGTCAAGGGCATCCAGTGCCACATCGCCTACCCGGAAAAGGGTCGCAACCCTATCCACGAAGCCGCCCCGGCCCTGGCCGAACTGGCCGCGACGCGGTGGGACGAAGGCAACGAATACTTCCCGCCAACCACCTGGCAAGTCTCCAACATCCACGGCGGCACGGGCGCGACCAACGTCATCCCCGGTCAACTGGAAATCAAGTTCAATTTTCGCTTTTCCACGGCCAGTACGCCGGAAGAGCTGCAGCAACGCCTGCGCGCCATCCTCGAAAAACACAACCTGGACTACGACATCCACTGGACGCTGGGCGCCCGCCCCTTCCTGACCGGCCGCGGCCCGCTGGCCGATGCGGCAAGTACCGCGATCAACGAAATCTGCGGCATCGCTACCGAGCTATCGACCACCGGCGGCACCTCTGACGGTCGCTTCATCGCCGAAATCTGCCAGCAGATGCTCGAAATCGGCCCGGTCAACGCGACCAGCCACAAGATCGACGAATGCATCGCCGTCGATTCCCTGCCCAAGCTCTCGGCCATTTACCGCCGCATCCTGGAACAGTTATTAGTCGGTAGTCGCTAGTTACTAGCAAACGCTCCCCGCTATCAACTAACAACTAATCACTACCGACTACCAATGACTACTGCCGCCAAAACCGAACTGTTCACCGTTCGCGACTACATCCGTTACGCCGTCAGCCGCTTCAACGCCGCCCATCTCTTCTTCGGCCATGGCAGCGACAACGCCTGGGACGAAGCCGTGTACCTGACACTGCACACGCTCAACCTGCCGCTCGACCGCCTCGAACCCTTCATCGATGCCCGTCTGCTACCGCATGAGCGCGAACTGCTGCTCGACGTCTACACCCGCCGTTGCCAGGACCGTCTGCCGGCCGCCTACCTGACCCACGAAGCCTGGCTCGGCGAGCATCGTTTTTACGTTGACGACCGCGTCATCGTGCCGCGCTCCTTCATCGCCGAATTGCTCGACGAACAGCTCACGCCGTGGATCGACGATCCCTGGGCGATCGAGTCCGCCCTCGACCTGTGCACCGGTTCCGGGTGCCTGGCCATCCTGACCGCCCTCGCCTTCCCGAATGCTGAGGTTGCTGCGGTCGACCTCTCCGAAGATGCCCTTTCCGTTGCCGAGCGCAATGTCGCCGACTACCACCTGACCGACCGCGTCGAACTGATCCAGTCCGACGCCTTCGCCAAGCTGGCTGGCCGCAAATTCGACCTGATCATTTCCAACCCGCCCTACGTCAATGCCGAATCGGTCGCCGCGCTGCCGCCGGAATACCTGCACGAGCCGGAACTGGCGCTCGGCTCGGGCGAAGACGGCCTCGATTTCACGCGCATCATCCTGCGCGAAGCGAAGAAGCACCTGACTGAAAACGGCATCCTGATCGTCGAAATCGGCCACAACCGCGACGACCTCGAAGCCGCCTACCCGACGCTGCCCTTCACCTGGCTCGACACCGCTGCCGGCGACGAATTCGTCTTCCTGCTCCACGCCGCCGATCTGCCGGATTGACCAAGCTGTTTGAAATGCCCAGCCCGTTCGAAATCGAAATGGGCACGGTCCTCATGCACGAGCCGTCGTGGGCGCGGGAGGGCGAACTGCGCGCCCAGTTGCTCGACGAAAGCTACCCCAAGCCCTTCGTCATCGACGACGGCAAATCGCGCTTTCTCTATTTCAACGTCCGCCTCATGCAGAGCGAAATGTCGCTCAAGGCGCCGCACGACCTGGCCATCCGCTACACGCAGAAAATGATGGCCTTCCTGCTCTTCCAGCCACGCCCGAAACGCATCGTCCTGATCGGCCTCGGTGGCGGCTCGCTGATCAAGTTCTGCTACCAGCGCATGCCCGGCACCCAGCTGACGGCCGTCGAACTCGACCCCAACGTCATCGCCTTCCGCGACACCTTTCTCATGCCGCCCGACGATGACCGCCTGCAGGTGCTTGAAGCCGACGGCGCTGAATTCCTCGAAAACACCGAAAAAGGCATCGATGCCCTGCTCGTCGACGCCTTCGACAAAACCGGCTTCGCACCCAGCCTGGCCAACCGCGAATTCTTCGACAACGCCTACGCCAAGCTCTCGGGCAACGGCGTGCTGGTCATCAACCTGGCCGGCGAAAAGGAAACCTACGCCGGCCTGATCGGCGAAGCGATGCACGTTTTCGACGACCAGGTCATTGTCATTTCGGTCCCGGACGACGGCAACCACGTGCTCTACGCTTTCAAGGAACGCCATTTCGAGCCGCGCTGGCGCTGGCTGCACAACTACGCCAAGGAACTGCGCGCCAAGTTCGGCCTCGACTTCCCGGCCTTCGTGCAAAAGATGGAACGCTCAACCAAGCTCGGCCTGGCCCGCCGTGAGGCGATTCGCCGGCGCTAGCCAGCAATTTTTCCAGTTGCTACGGTCAACCGTAAAAAACGGCCAAAATTGAAATGTGGCTGCTAAGCGATTTCCTGCAAAATCGCCCGCAACAAACGCCAGCACCGCTCGACCGAAGCAATCTCGACCCGCTCGCCCGGCGCATGCGCGCCACGGATGGTCGGGCCAAAGGACACGATATCCATCCCCGGATACTTGTCGCCGATGATGCCGCACTCCAGCCCGGCATGAATGACCTGAACCTTCGAATCCGCAGCAAAATCCCGCCGATAAACCGATTGACACAACTTGAGCAATTCAGACGCCGGATTCGGCGCCCAGCCCGGATAAAAACCGGATTTTTCAGCCGACGTTCCACTCAGCGCCCACAAACTGACAATCTCGTCGGCCAGCGCCAGGCTGCCGCTACCGATCAACGAACGCACCATAAAGTTGCACGATCCCCCATTCGGGTGCACATCGACCATGCCCAGATTGTTCGACGTCTCGACCACGCCCGGCACCTGCCGGCTCATTCGCCGCACGCCATGCGGTGACGCATGCAGCGAGCCGAGCCAGACCTCCTGCTCGGCCACCGCCATGACCTGCGTTGCCTCGGCCACTGAAACTGCGAGGCTCACACCCTCGTCAATCCCGTGCAACTCCGCACGCAAGCTGGCTTCCATCCCGCCCAGCCAACTCGCCAGACGCCCGCCCCGACCACCGGGCACGGCCACCGTCGCCACCGCCTCACGCGGCAAGGCATTGCGCGCCGAGCCACCGACCAGATCGACCAGCCGAAGCGGCGTCACGCCCTCCAGCTCGCGCAGGACACGAACCAGCAACTTGATCGCATTGCCCCGCTCCTCGTGAATATCGACGCCGGAATGTCCGCCCCGCAAGCCGCTCAGGGTAATCCTGACCACCTCGAAGCCTGCCGTAACCGGCTCCGCCACGCCGCTGCGCTCGACATTCACATCCAGCCCGCCAGCACAACCGAGGTAAAACTCACCCCATTCCTCGGTATCGAGATTCAGCATCAGCCGCCCCTGGAGAACGCCCGGCTCCAGGCCGCGTGCCCCACCCATGCCAGCCTCTTCATCAATAGTCAGCAAGGCTTCGAGCGGCCCATGCACAAGGCTTTCATCGGCAAGCGCCGCCAGAATCAACGCCACGCCTATCCCGTTATCGGCCCCCAGCGTTGTCTTTTCCGCCACCAGCCAGCCATCGCGCAGTTCGGGAACAATCGGATCACGGGAAAAATCATGGCTACTGTCCGCGTTCTTCTGGCACACCATGTCGAGATGCGCCTGCAGCACGACACCCGGCCGGCCTTCGCCACCAGCGCTCGCCGGCTTGCGGATAATCAGATTACCCGCAGCATCCACCACAGTTGCCAACCCCTGCGCCAAAGCCCACTGCAGCAAGGAATCACGCAGCCCAGCCTCCGCCTTCGAAGCGCGCGGCGTCGCACACAACGTCGCAAAATGAGCCCAGATGGGCGCTGGATCAAGACCGGAAAACACCGAGTTGCTCACGTCGCAGAACTCCAAAAGTGAAAACCCCCGCAGACCTTGCGGTGTGCGGGGGTTAAATTCTGGGGCGACTGATGGGGCTCGAACCCACGACAACCGGAATCACAGAATAGACAGTCACTTACCAGACAACTTTCCTAAGATGGCATCGAGCCGGAGGCCGTGGATTCGAGGCCGTGTGCGCCAATCTTAGGAAAAATCCGCCATCACAAGACCCTCACACACGCGTATGCATGCGCCTGATGTGCGCGATGCTGTTGCCGGTAAAACTAGTGGTATTCGGAAATAGGTAATAAAGGTAACTAAGAATATAAATTCTACCGTATTGACCAACTGACGCACCTTTCGACAAATTGCTTATTGGTGATTTTTTAGTGACATAAAGGTAACAGGATTACCGAATCGAAAGGTCATGAAGAAGAAAAATAAATCATCTAATAATCAATGACATGACCTTTTTTGCCATTTCAGATCACCTTAAATTACCTATGTTCGGTAACTTAATTTCTCCATATAAATCAGCAAGATAAATCAGTTCCTCTCGTCGGATTACCAATGTCACCTGGTTCCGGTTACCCCACTCATCTATGAGGCGTTCTCGCCTGCTTGAGGCGCTCTGTGAGTTGGTGCAAGTCCACGGCGCAAGGATTCGCGTCGTTTTTCCTGACCGACAACCGCCGCCCGGCCCCGCCTGTGGATATCGGCCGTGCCTTCTGCACACTGCACTCTTTCCCACACACAAAGCGGGCGGGCGGGGCGGGGTCCCGACCGCGCGCCAAGGGGATGAATAGGGTTGTTTTGCTCATTTTTTAGGCAAAAATCAGGCGGCTGCCTATTTTTTAGGCAGCCGCCAACCCCCGGCACGATCCCGTTGGCGAAAAAAAGCCGCCCGGGTGGGGCGGCTGAAGGCAGCCGGGGCCGCTTAGGAGAAGTCGGTCAGAAGTTTCGGATGATCAGTTCATGGCGCTTGGCGCCATTCCCTGAGCCGCCTACTGTGTAGGTAATGTCGACGGTGGTCATGGTTAGGCCGGCGAAAGCCTGACGCATTTCGGGGATGTCGTTGACAGAAATGATCATGTTTCCCTTGATTGATCTGGCGATCTCTGCCATGCGGTCGTATTGATCGAGGTTGAAGTCGACGCTGTAGCCTTCTGTGCCCCAGTACGGCGGGTCGCAGTAGAACAGGGTGTGCGGGCGGTCGTAGCGGCGGATGCACTCAGCCCATTCAAGATGCTCGATGTAGGTCCGCGACAGTCGAAGATGCGCTGCCGACAAGTCCTCTTCGATGCGCATCAGGTTGATGCGTGGCGGGCTGGTGGTTGCTGTACCGAATGTGCGGCCGTTGACCTTGCCGCCAAAGCCTAGCTTCTGCAGGTAAAAGAACCGAGCAGCGCGCTGAATGTCCGTCAATGGCTCGACCGGCGTCGCCTTCAGCCAGTCATACATCTGCCGGCTGGTCAGCGAATACTTGAACTGCCGGATGAACTCCTCCAGATGGTTCTTCACCACCCGGTAAAGCGACACCAGGTCGCCGTTGATATCGTTCAACACCTCGACATCGACCGGCGCCTTCATGAAAAACAGCGCCGCGGCGCCGCAGAAAGGTTCGACATAGCACGAATGCTCCGGAAACAACGGCAGCAAATGCTTTGCCAGCCGGCGTTTCCCGCCGATCCAAGGAACAAGGGGGCTTACTTTCGTCATATTTCAACTGCCTTCAAGGAATGATAGCCTTCGCCCCGCCGTGTGCACGGTGCGGTGCCTTGGCTGAAAGCAGCTCACTCTGCTGGAAGTGGCCTGGCCGGGTGTTGACGCACTCGACCAGGTCGCACCGTCTTAACTACGCCGCCGCCTTCGCCAGCTCATAAGGCTTGAACTTGATCACCTCATCCCCCAGCCACTCGTTCAGCTCCCGCATGCGGCCCTGGTAATAGCCGATCTCATTGGCGTTGAACACCGCCGCCGCCTTCTCGGCATCGCCGAATCCGCCGGTATTGTTCGGCACGATCCCCATCAACTGGGGCGGAACACGATGCATCGCCAGCTGGTCATCGCGGGTGATGTTCTTGATGCCCGCGAACTCATCCTTCGCCGCCACCTCGCTCACCGGAATCAGCTGCAGGCCGTCCTTCTTGCCGTTCGGCGCATACATGAACAGGTTGCGGAAATTCCCCGGCCCCTTCGAATCCCGCAGCGCCTTGCGCAGCGCCTCGACATCAGCGTCCGAATGCGCCGGATCGGTCATATATAAAATGAACCCGGCGTGCGACCCGTTCTTGTAGTACTTGCGCCGGAACAGCGTCGCCGCCTCGTTCAACCAGGCCGAATGCAGCGCCGGTATGTACTCCGGCAACCCGTAAATCTCCTGATCGATGTCCGGCTCCATCAAGTGGAACACTTTTCCCTTCTTGAACTTGTGCTCCTCGTTCCACTTCGGAACAAAGTAGTAAGTCTCCATATCGATCCCGCGCCGCGTGAACTTCGCCTTCGCCGGCTTCATCCGCATCGGCTCGCGCAACATCGAATCCCGCCGCTCAAGATAGGCATTCCCGAACACCAGGAACTCATGGGCGAAAATGGAAAAATCCGTCCGCGACAGCAGCGGGTGCGGCTCATAGCACGACACCAGAATATTCCGCTTCACGTACATCGCCGACGCGTGATGCACCGCCGACCGGCTCGATCGCGACAGCCCATCCATTGAAATCGGCGGCTCGTACCACTTCCCGTTATCCGGGCACTCCAGCAGGCTCAGAATGTCGCGCCGGTCCAAAACCCCCTCCGGATCGCCAAACGTAAAAGCCTCAACCCGGCCACCGCCCGCAGTCGAAGCAACCTCAGCCTTGTCCGAAAACAAAGGCGCCATCAGATCCTTGCTCATCCGAAAATCTCCATCCGTGATTGATTGGTAGCCGATCGGCCTTCCAGCGGCTCGTTCGCCAGCGCGTGCATCGTTGCCCACGCCAGATCGGCATGGCTCGTCGCTTCCGACCGCCCTGCCTCAAAAGTCATCTGGCCGCCGCCGGCCGTCGTTGTCTTCTTGATCGCCATGAAAGCCGCCGCCATGTCCGTCCAGCCAGCGTCGAACTCCATCCGGCCCTTGCCGATCACATCCATCGCCTTCAACACCAGCCGCGTCTTCACCATCGGGCTGTACTGAAAGCCACGCACCCCCGGGTAAAAGTTCTGCACCAGCTCATAGACCAGGTCGCCGATCCCCGTCCGGTCGATGCCGATGAACGTCACGTTGTAAGCCTCGGTCACCCGCTTGATCCGCTCCGCCTGCTCCTCATAGCGCATCCCGGAAAACTGCACCCGGTCAAGAATCCGGAACTTCCCGCCCTCGACCATCGGTGGCGCAATCACCACCAGCGCCGCATTGTCACCAGAGCGCGACGGGTCATAGCCGACCCACACCTCGCGATACCCCATCGGCCGCGCCGCGAACGGCTTGAAGTCATCCCACAGCGTCCAGCTATCCACCATGCAGCGCTGCATCGTCGCCAGGGGGAAAACCGACTCCCCGTCGTCGATGAACATGCACATCAGCAGGTTCATGAATTCGTCCGGCGAATACTCTCGCCGCAGCTGCTCGATATCGAACAGATTGCATCCACCACCCAGCGCATCGAGCACCGTCACAATCTGGCGCCACTGGAAGTCCTCGCACAGCCGCCCATTCTTCAAGGCCGCATGCGATACATCGACCTTCACCTTATCGGCCGTCGACCTACCCTTGTTGAACAGATCGCCCGTCCAGAACGGGTAAGCCTCATGCGACACAGCCGACGGCGTCGAAAAGTAAGTCAGGCGCCAATGCTTGTGCATCGCCATCCCGGAAGCCACCTTGCGGAACTCCTGGAATTTCTGAATCCAGAAATACTCGTCCATGTACACATTGCCGTGATACGACTGGGCCGTCCGGCTATTGGTCCCAAGGAAATACAGCGTCGCCCCGTTCGGCAACACGAAATGCTCGCCCTGCAGCTCAACGTCCGCCGTATCAGCCGCGAACTGCTTGATATACCCCTTGAACACATGCGCCTGTGCCCGCGACGCGCTCAAGAAAATCTGGTTCCTCCCCGTCTCCAGCGCATCGATAAATCCCTCACGGGCGAAATACCACGTTGCCCCGATCTGCCGGCTCTTCAACAGATTGCGCACACGATGCTTCAGCCCAGCCCGGTACCAGCACTCCTGATACGGAAACAGCGACTTCATAAACGCAGCAACCAGCTCCTCCTGCTGCGCCTCGCTGATCGCATTCCGTGCCGGCTGCTTCCTCGTCCCCGCCCGCGTCTTCGCGTTTCGGTTCTCCACCGCCGGATTCAAATCCGCCTCATTACCGCCACCCGTCGAATACTTCTTAACCCGCGCCAACCGCTCCATCTGCCGGCCAAGCAAGTCGATTTCCTTGTAGTCAGCCCCCTCCTTCGGCTCCTTCCACAGCAGTTGGATGTAGCGCGCCTCCGTGCTAGATTCAGCCCGCTCGACAGGTGAATACTCATCCCACTTGTCCCGCCGCTTCCAGCTGTGGATCGTCGTCGCCTTCTCCCCTAGGTGCTCCGAAATGCGGATCACCCGCCAGCCCTGCCAATAAAGGTCACGGGCACGGCGACGCGGATCAAGGTCCGGAGAAACAGCAGAAGGAGGAAGCGCAGCGTTCATGGAAGCCGAGGCTACCCGCGCGCGAGAAACTCGAAGCGCAACGCCGGAAGTAAGACCAAGCCCTACACCCACAAGCCTTTGCCCCGCGCGAAAGGCCGCTCCAAACTGGCTCGGCATCGTTTACCACACGACCCGAACAACGTCAGGAGCAAGACACCATGCCGATTTCCAAGCCTTTCGCCATCGCCACCGAAGGCGCCACCACCGACGGTCGCGTCATCACCGCCGAATGGATCAAACAGATGGCCGAGACCTACGACCCCAAGGCCTACACCGCCCTCGGCAACCTCGAACACTACATGTCGATGATGCCCGACAGCGTCTTCGGCGCCTACGGCAAGGTCGTCTCCCTGAGCACCCGCTTCGCTGACATCCTCGGCGAAAAGAAACTGCAGCTCATGTGCGTATTTGATGCCAGCGACGCCCTGGTCGCCCTGCAAAAAGCCGGACAGAAAATGTTCGCCTCGATGGAAGTCAATCCCAACTTCGCCAAGACCTCCAAGGCCTACCTCGAAGGCCTCGGCTTCACCAACAAGCCCGCCAGCCTCGGCACCGAAATCATGCAGTTCGCTGCCCAGGCCAAAGAAAACCCCTTCGCCGGCCGCAAACGCAACCCCGAGAACCTCTTTACCGTCGCCGAAGAAGTCACCCTTGAATGGGAAACTGAAAAGTCTTCTGGCGACACCCTGTTCAGCAAGGTCAAGGATTTGCTCGGCATGGGCAAAAAGGAAACCGACGCCAACTTCGCCGACATCAGTAAGGCAATCGAAGCGATTGCCCAGTCGCAGAAGGAAATCCTCGACCGCTTCTCCGGTGAAGTTCTTGACAAATTCAGCGTCAGCGAGCGCGACATCAAAACCCTGCGCGAAGAACAAGCCAAGTTCGCCGCCGACTTCGCCGCCCTCAAGGAAACCCTCGGCAAGACCGACGGCGACGACAAGAACCGCGGCACCGCCACCGGCGGCGACGGCACCATCACCACCGACTGCTAACCCGCAACACCACACCCCGAACCTACGGAGCACACCATGCGCAAAGAAACCCGCCTAGCCTTCAACGCCTACACTGCGGCCATCGCCCAACTCAACGGCGTCCCCTCGGCCTGCGAAAAATTCACCGCTACCCCGAGCGTCCAGCAAACGCTGGAAACCAAGATTCAGGAATCCAGCCAGTTCCTGAGCAGCATCAACATGCCACTCGTCACCGACCAAACCGGTGAAAAGATCGGCCTCGGCATCGGCAGCAGCGTCGCCAGCACCACCGACACCACCTCCGCCGACCGCGTCCCGACCGACCCGTCCTCGCTCGACACCAACGGCTACGCCTGCACCCAGACCAACTACGACACCGCCCTCAAGTACTCCAAGATCGACGCCTGGGCAAAGTTCCCCGACTTCCAGACCCGCCTGCGCGACGCCATCGTCCGCCGCCAGGCCCTCGACCGCATCACCATCGGCTTCAACGGCACCAGCCGCGCCGCCACCTCCAACCGTGGTACCAACCCGCTGCTGCAAGACGTCAATATCGGCTGGCTGCAAAAAATGCGCACCAATGCCGCCGCCCGCGTCATGACACAGATCCTCGCCACCGGCAAGATCCAGATCGGTGATGCCGTCGCCTTGACGGCCGGCTACAAGAACCTCGACGCCCTCGTCTTCGACATGGTCAACAACCTGCTCGACCCGTGGTACCGCGAAGACACCGAACTGGTCGTCATCCTCGGCCGCGACCTCTTCGCCGACAAATACTTCCCGCTGATCAACAAGGCCCAGGACAACACGCAAAAGATCGCCGCCGACCTCATCGTCAGCCAGGCCCGCGTCGGTGGCCTGCAAGCCGTCCGCGCGCCATTCTTCCCGGCCAACAAGCTCATGGTCACCCGCCTCGACAACCTGTCGATCTACGCGCAAGAAGGCGCCCGCCGCCGCGCCATCATCGACAACCCGAAGCGCGACCAGATCGAGAACTACGAGTCCTCCAACGACGCCTACGTCATCGAAGACTACGGCCTGGCATGCCTGGCTGAAAACATCGAAATCGTCTAACCGACACCCAGCAGCAAGACGGCGGCCCCCAAAGCCGCCGTCAGTCCCTAAGGAGAACCCCATGCGCCACAGCCCCTGCCGCGCCCACTACGAACAAACCATGGCCGCCGCCCAGCCTGCCGACACCGCCGCCCAGCCGCGCGACCAGCACGCCGCCAACGCCTACGAACTCGTCCTCCTCAAGCTCGCCGAAGACAAACGCCGGCTCAAGGAAGTCAAATCCATGGAGCGCAAGGCCGAAGTCAAAGCCCATCTCCTCCCCGAATACCTGCCGTGGATCGCCGGCGTCCTCGAATCCGAAGCCGGCCGGCAAGACGACGTCCTCATGACCGTCTTCGTCTGGGCCATCGACATCGGCAACTTCGACCTAGCCCTGCAGATCGGCGCCTACGCCATCGAGCACAAGCTCGTCATGCCAGACCAGTACCAGCGCGACGTCCCCTCAGTGCTGGCCGAAGAAATCGCCGACGTCGCCATTAAGGCCGACGACGAACGACGCATTGCCATGCTCTCGTCCCTCGCCATCACCCTCGACCTGACCGCCGGCTGCGACATGCACGACGTCATCCGCGCCAAGATCCATAAAGCCTGCGGCTACGCCCTGCGCGCCGCCGGCAACCTCGAAAAAGCCAGAACCACCCTCGCCCGCGCCCTCGATCTCGACCAGCGCGTCGGCGTCAAAAAAGACATCGAGCGACTCGACGTGCTCATCAAGAACTCGCCTGCCACGGTCGACGCCGAAAAAGCGCCGAAAACCGAATCCGGCTGACACCGAGCGGACCCCGCACCCTGGCGGCTCGGGCGGCACCACTGGCTACCTCCTTGACCAGCGGCCCGCCGCCCGACCACCGCCACCACAGACAAACGGAGCCAACCATGAAATCAACCAGACAAATCATTACCAGCCTACTGGTATCTGCCATGTGCGTTATTGGCGGATATTCTCAAGCCGGCGCCCTCACCGACTACGCCGAAAACAAATCTGTAGACTCCATGCTGCGCGGCCAGGCGCTCGGCGCCCCGGCCACCATGTACATTGGGCTCGCGACCGACACCTGCACTGATTCCGGCTCCGGAACCGAGCCGTCCGGCAATGCATACGCCCGGGTAGCCGTCACCAGTTCGCTGACTAACTGGGCCGGCACGCAATCGGCCGGAAGCACTACCGCATCCAGCGGAACTGGCGGTACGACCAGCAACAACGCAGCCATCACATGGCCGGCCAGTACAGGGGCGTGGGGCACGCTACAGAGCGTGCGCTGGTACGACGCGGCAAGCGCCGGCAATACGTGGATCTGCATCGACCTCTCAGCCCCCCTGTCCGTCTCCGGCGCCGGCTTCACAGTCCAATTCACCGCCGGCCAATTGCAGTTCCAGATCGACAATTAACATGCTCGGCAACTGGATCAAGCAGACGACGACGAGCATCGGCGCTGGCGACATCGTTGTCGCCGGTGTAACGGGATTCCCCGGATTTCACGACCTTTTCGGCCTGCTTAAATATTTCAGCTACACGATCCTGGATGACGCCAGCGGATATCCCATCGAGACCGGCATCGGTCACATGTCGGACAGCAGTACGCTGGTGCGCGACCGGATCACGGCGACCTACATAGCCGGCGTTTATAACGCTACGACGCCAGTTGCCGCAGCGTTACCGGCCGGCACGAAGCGGGTCATCTGCTCCGGCGATGCATCCATGTTCGACATGACGATCCCGGCAATCGAGGATTGCGGTGGTGCCGACGGTCGCCGCGTTGCCGTCACCCCGTCCGGAACGCTGGGTACGCTCACCCTGACGGCAGACAGGTTGTATCAGTTCCCACTGTATTTCCCCGCCGGACTGACGTTTGACACGCTCTACGCCGACATTTCGACCGCCGCCGCCGGCGCGCACATCCAATTCGGCGTCGCGGCCTGTAAACCGGACGGTTCGGCCGGCGCATTGCTGCTGACCAGTGGTGAGCAGCCGGCATCGGCAGCCGCCATGCTGGCCGCAGATGTTGGCGTACAGCGCCTGGCCCCTGGCTATTACTGGGGCTTGATGATCTGCGATGCGAACGTCGGCGTCAGATCCTGCGCGATGGTGGTTGAGGCACATGCAGGCTATCAGACCTCAACCGCGCGATACAGAAACTCGCATGGATATGTCGAGCAGACCTACGGAGCACTGCCGAGCGCGATACCAGCAATGACCACCCGCATCTCAAACGCGACATCCGGGCAAACCCCTCTGCTGTGGGCTGGAGGCATATGATCGATTTAAAAAACAAGGGCGCCTTTGCCGGACTTTTCGCCGCCATCGCCGCGGCAGGGCACTCCTGCGTCATCCGCAACAGCCTGCCGATATCGTCGGACGATACCGCCGTCCAGGCCATCGTCGACGGATACACCCTGGACGATGCGCGCGCCGAGGTCACCGAGCGCATCGACGCCCTGGCCAAAGCCAAGCGCGACGCCGTTGTAGCCTCGATATCGCCGGCCGAAATGGCCTCGTGGTCAATCAAACGCGCCGAGGCTGGCGCCTACGACGGCACCGACGTCAGCGCGCCATTTCTCGCCGCAGAAGCGGCGGCCAGGGGCGTGACGACGGCCGCTTTGGTCGCCAAGGTCATACAAAAAGGCGCCATGCTGTCCGGGCTTGAGGCGGCTATATCCGGCACCTCCGGCCGTCATGGCGACGCTGTCAAGGGGCTCGACACATTCGAGGCCATCGCGGCCTACGATTACTCAACCGGCTGGACTGTCTGATGATCGGCGCCGAATCAATCGGGTTATCGCCAGTCGGCCTATGGGGCGATGTCGCCACCGCCGGTGGCGGATCAACCCTCAACGCCAGCGCCACCGGCCAAGCGCAATCAACCGGCTCGGCCACGCTCGCTGCCCAGGTCGCCCTATCCGCCGTCGGCGTATCCATCGCCGACGGCTCTGCCAACCCCGCCGTAACAATCCCGCTTTCCGCCGCCGGCCTCGCCGTGTCTGATGGCAGCGCTAACGGCACCGCCACTGTCACCATCAGCGCCGCCGCCCTCGCTTCCGCTGCCGGAATCGCCGGTCTGTCGGCCACTGTGCTGCTGGCCGGCGCCGGCGCCGCGCAAGCCGCCGGGAACGCCGACCTGGCCGCCCAGCTAACTGCACTGGCTACCGGGTCAGCGCAGGCGTCTGGCACCGCCAATCTGACCGGTGGCGCCCCGGGCGCCTTATCGGCATCCGGTGCGGCTGTCGCCAGCGGGGCGGCTGTGCTGTCGATCACGGTCGGCCTCGTCGCCACGGGAGGCGCTCACTCCGCCGGATCCGCCACGGCACAGGCCAGCGCGCCCGGCGCCATCAGTGCTGCCGGCAGCGCCAACGCCTCCGGCTGGGCATCACTGTCCAGCCTGGTCACCATCACCGCCGCCGGATTCGCCCAAGCCATGGGCTCCGGCGCCATCACCGTCGACGTCTCGCTATCCGCTACCGGGGCCGCTCAATCCGCTGGCTTGGCGTCGGCAACCATGGCCGGCCTGGTCCGAAACTACTGCCTATCTGCCGCCGCTGCGCGCCGCATCACCCGCATAACCCATAGCGCCGACCGGCTGACCACGATCCATCACGGAGTAACCCATGGCCGCTGAACCGTTTATCCCGGGCGAAGTCGCCACGCTGACGATGCGTGTTACCACGCTCGACGGCATCTCCGCCGACCCTGGCACCATCACCCTGAAAATAGAGTCACCCGCTTCCGGCGTCGCCGACTACATCTACGGCGTCGCCGCAGAAATCGTCCGTGACGGCGAAGGCCTGTACCGCGCCGAGATTCCGCTTAACGTCGCCGGCCGCTGGTACTACCGCTGGGATCTCGCATCACCCAACGCCGGCGCCGTCGAGGGAAGCATCGAAGTCAAGCGCTCCCGCTTCGTTCAGTCCTAGCCCGCCGCCATACATCCGACCGCCCTTTCCCGCGCGCGAACGGCACAGCACCATGCCGTCATCACCTTCCACCAGGCCGCGCCGACATGATCGTCAATGCCCCAAGCACCCCTGAATCAGAGACGCCTATCACCATCGGCGCCTTCTGGCCTGACATCGAACCCTTTGAAATCCGCGAAGCTCAGCGCCTCGACAACACCGTCACCCCGCCCCGCCTGCGCAGCGCCATCATCGAATCCGCCTCTACAACCATCGAAGCCCTGGCCGCCTGGAAGATCGCCCAGATCGCCATCGGCTACACCACGCTATCGGTCGTTCCCTCAGACGAAATAGACGGATCCACCATCATCGAGCACCGCTTCAAGCGCGCCGTCGGCTCCCTCGCCAAAGCCCTGCTCATGGAGCGCTACCGCGATTTCGACGCCTCCGCCAAAGGCGACAAGCGCGCCGAAGCCCTCACCGACCCCATCGACGACTGCCGGCGCGACCACCTCAACGCCATCGCCGACATCACCGGCCGCACCCGCTGCACCATCGAGCTCATCTGATGCAAGTCCGAGCACACCAGGGCGACACCCTCGACAACCTCTGCCACCGCCACCTCGGCAGCAGCGCCTATGTCGAAGCCGCGCTTGAACTAAACCCCGGCCTCGCTGCCGTTGGCCCCATTCTCGCCAATGGACAGGCAGTCACCCTGCCCGAAGAAACTACCGCCACCCCGGCCAATACCAACCTGATTCAACTCTGGGACTAGACCCGCCATGTCCGAACCGACCACCCCCCTCCTCGCCACTGGCGGCCTCACCCTGCTCGGCTTCGCCACCGGTCTGCACCCCATGCTCCTCGTCGCCGGCTTCGTCGGCTGCTGGTGGTACAACAGCTACCTCCCCGAAATCACCCTTGGCCAGCGCATCGCCAGCGGTATCATCGCCGCCCTCGTCGCCAGTTGGGTCACCCCGCCCGTCATCACCTGGCTGACCGGCCTCGCCTGGTGGCCTCCTACCGTACCGGCGCTCACCGTCGGTTTCCCCGGCGCGCTCGCCGTCGGATTTTTGACCCACAAGGTCCTCGGCCCCCAGCTCCTGCGCATCGCCCAGAAAAAAGCGGAGGACATAGCATGACCACCCCCCTGGCCAACATCATCCTCAACCTCGCCGCCATCGCCTGCGCCGCGCTCATCCTCTACCGCGCCGAGCCGGCCATAGCCCGCATGGGCCGCGGCACCCAGACCCTCATCCGCTACGCCATGCTTCTCCTCGCCGGCGGCGCCCTCGCCATCATCCTAACTATCCTCTCCGGCGCCAGCGTCGACCTCCCAACCCTGCTCCTGCTCGCCGGCATCGCCCTGCTCCTCATCTGCGAACGCCGCCTGCGCTACCTCATCACCCGCCCGGGAGACCGCCATGCATAACGGAGACACCGGCGCCGCCGTCGCCACCCTGCAACGCCAGCTCAACGACGCCGGCTTCAAACTCACCGTCGACGGCTGGTTCGGACTATCCACCGAACAAGCCCTAATCGCCTTCCAGCGCCGCGCCAACCTCGTCGCCGACGGCATCGCCGGCCCCAAGACCATCGCCGCCCTCACCAGCCGCGACCGCGACCACCGCCTCCTCTCCGAATACGACCTCGAAGCCGCCGCCATCCGCCTCGGCATCCCCGTCGCCGCCATCAAAGCCGTCAACCTCGTCGAAAGTCGTGGCCCTGGCTTCGGCGTCAATGGCAAGCCCGTCATCCTCTACGAACGCCACGTCGCCTATCGACTACTTGCCGAAGCCGAACTCGAACCCGACATATTCGGCAAAAAATTCCCGAACTTGATCAACCCAAAGCGCGGTGGCTATGCCGGCGGCAGTGCCGAATGGTCAAGGCTATCCAGCGCCCGCCAGATCATGCCCGTCGAAATAGCCGACGCCGCCTGCAGCTGGGGCCAGTACCAGATCATGGGCTACCACTGGCAGCTTCTCGGCTACGACAGCATCGAACAATTCGTCGCCGCCATGCACCGCAGCGAAGCCGACCAGCTCGACGCCTTCTGCCGCTACATCGAAGCCGCCCCCGCCATCCACAAAGCCATCAAAGCCAAAAAGTGGGCCACCTTCGCCAGCCTCTACAACGGCCCGGCCTACAAAGACAACCTCTACGACGTCAAACTCGCCCGCGCCTTCGAGCGCTTCACCCCGTCCGAACAGGCCGCCGCATGAAACCCCTTCTCCGCGACGAACTCATCGCCCTCCTCCTCGACGACCAGCAAAACCACCCAGCCGACAACTGGCCCATCGAGATCCGCGACCGCTGGGTCGTCAGCCCGCCGCAAGTCCTCAAGCGCTGCACCATCGACCGCGTCATCGTCCTGCGCGGCGAACCCCCCATCACCCTCGTGCACCCCAACTACCGAGGCTGACATGCTCCCCTCGCCCACCCTCTTCGGCATCAATACCGCCGTCCTCAAATGGACGGTCATCGCCGCCCTCGTCGCCGCTGCCGTCCTCGCCACCTACCGCCACGGCCACCACGTCTGCCAAGGCGAAGTTGCCGCCGCCCAACTCGACATCGCCCTCGCCTACGCCGAGAAGATCGTCGCCAATGGCGAAAAAGCCGACAAACTAGCCGCCGAAAACAACGCCCTGCGCGCCGCCCAGGCCCCCAAAGACCGCACCATCATCAAAGAGGTCACCCGTTATGAATTTCTCGAACCGCCTGGCAACCGCTGCACTCTGCCTGGCACTTGGCGCCTGCTCCACGATGCCGCTGCCACCGGCCAGCCCCCCGCCACCGAAGCCGGACCCCTGGCTGCTCGAGCCGCCGACCCCGTTGAAGACACTGCCGCCCTCCAAACGCTTGCCGACAACTACATCGCCTGCCGCAACGACGCCGCCAAACTAGAAGCCTGGCAGCGCCGCTACAAAGCCATCGAGGCCGCCCATGAAAAAACCGACTGAACTCCGCGCCCACCTCACCCAGTGGGTGCCAGACCTCGCCGCCAACCCCGACAAGTTGCACGTCTTCATCGAGCGCGGCGCCATCGCCACCAAGATCGGCGCCGGCCTCGGCTACCAGTACGCCTACACCGTCCAGATCATCATCACCGACTTCGCCGAACCCGCCGACGTCCTCATGGTCCCGCTCCTCGTCTGGCTGCAGACCAACCAGCCCGACCTCCTGCAGGACCCAGTCCGCCGCGACAAGGCCATCGCCTTCGAAGCCGAAATCGTCAATCACGAAGAGATCGACATCGCCATCACTATCGACCTCTCCGAGCGCGTCATCGTCAGCCCCGTCCTCGGCGGCTACCAATGCACCCACCTCGGCGAACCGCAACTCCCGGACGAGACCGGCACCATTCCCTGGCAGAGCTACCTGCAAGGAGAACTGATCGCCGCCACCGATGGCTGACATCGACGCCCTCGACGCCTACGCCGCCGACCTCATCGCCAGCCTGCAGCCGGACGCCCGGCGCGAACTCGCCCTGCGCATCGCCAAAGAACTGCGCCCGCGCAACCAGAAACGCATCGCCGCCCAGACCAACCCCGACGGCACCCCATTCGAGCCGAGAAAACCGCAGCTGCGCCACAAGACCGGCAAGATCAAGCGCCAGATGTTTAGCAAGCTGCGCACCGCCAAATACCTCAAAGCCACCGCCACCGAAAACGAAGCCATCGTCGGCTTCACCCGCGAGGTATCGCGCATCGCCCTCGTCCATCACCACGGCCTGCGCGATCGCGTCAACAAAAAGACCGGCCTCGAAGCCAAGTATCCCGAGCGCCAGCTCCTCGGCATCCCCGACGACGACCAGGCCCTGATCGCCGAAATCGTCACCGCCCATCTAGCCGACCGGCTGTAACCGCCACCCCTACACTCGCCCGCTCGCCCCGCGCGCGCAAAGCCCCGGCATCATCGGCCCCATGGACCTGATCGAACTCTCCCGCCGGATGGAAAACGTCATCCGCATCGGCACCATCCACAGCATTGACCACGCTGCGGTCCGCGTTGTCGTCAAAATCGGCAAGATCGAAACAGAATGGCTCCCCTGGCTCGAACACCGCGCCGGCCAAACCACCACCTGGGACCCGCCCACCGTCGGCGAACAAGTCACCGTGCTCTCCCCGAGCGGAGAACTCGCCGGCGGCATCGTCCTGCGCGGCCTCAACAGCACCGCCATCCAGCCGCCCAGTCACAGCCCGGACACCCACGTCATCCGCTTCCCCGACGGCGCCGTCATCAGCTACGACCACGCCGCCAGCCACCTCGACGCTAGCGGCATCCAGACAGCCCGCATCGAAGCCGCCGTCAGCATCACCCTCGACACGCCCCTGACCCACATCACCGGCCAGTGCGTCATCGACGACCTGCTCACCTACCACAACGGCCTCGCCGGCTTCGGCGGCACCGAAGGCAACGGCAGCGTCATCACCGGCGACATCCGCCACGTCAACGGCGAGCACGAACAAACCAACGTCACCCAGGTCGGCACCGGCGGCGAGATCACCAGCAACGGCAAAACCCTGCACACCCACACCCACCCGGGTGATTCCGGCGGCACGACAGGGGCTCCGTCATGACCGGCATGTCCCGCGAAACCGGCCAGGCGCTCGACGAAGCCGCCCACATCAGCCAGTCCATCCGCGACATCCTGACCACCCCGGTCGGCTCCCGCCTCATGCGCCGCACCTACGGCTCGCTGCTCCCCGAACTCATCGACCAGCCCGCCAACCCAGCCAACCGCCTGCGCCTCATGGCCGCCGCCGTCATGGCCATCATCCAGTGGGAACCGCGCGTCACCATCAGCAACGTCAGCCTGCAGCTCGCCATGGACGGCACCGCCACCATTGATCTCACCGCCACCCGGCGCGGCGGCCAGCGCAGCGGCAACCGCCTCAATATCTCGGTACCCATCCAGTGACCATCGATCTCGCCAGCCTCGCCGCCCCGGAAGTCGTCGAAACCATCGTCTTCGAAACCATCGTCCAGCAGATCAAGGACGACTTCATCGCCCGCGAGCCCGATTTCGCCGAAATCCTCGACCTAGAATCAGAGCCCATCGTCAAGCTCATCGAAGCCTACGCCTACCGAGAAATGCTCGTTCGCGCCCGTTACAACGACGAAGCCCGCGCCCTGCTCCTGCCTTTTGCCATGGGCGGAAACCTCGACCACATCGGCGCCACCTACTACCAGGAAGAGCGCCTCGTCGTCACCCCGGCCGACAACACCACCATCCCGCCGACGCCAGCGGTCATGGAAAGCAACGCCGACTACCGCAACCGCCTGGCCTTGAAGCCAGAAAGCTGGTCCGTCGCCGGCCCGCGCGACGCCTTCAAGTTCCACGCCATCAGCGCCGACGGCCAGATCAAGGACGCCAGCGTCACCAGCCCCGAAGGCGGCACCACCGAAGTCTTCATCCTCACCCGCACCGGCAACGGCCTGCCCACCGCCCCGCAGATCGCCACCGTCCTCGCCGCCCTCAACGGCGAAACCGTCCGCCCGCTCTCCGAAGCCGTCATCGTCACCGCCCCGACCATCGTCGACTACACCCTTGAGCTGTCGCTCACCCTCTTCCCCGGCCCCAGCACCGAGCTCGTCACCAGCGCCGTGCAAACCGCCCTCGCCGCCTTCGCCGCCAACAGCCACCGCCTCGGTACCGACATCATCCGCAGCGCCATCGACGCCGCCGCCCACGTCGCCGGCGTCAAGAAGGTCGTCATCACCGCCCCGGCCGCCGACATCGTCTGCACCGCCGGGCAAGCCCCCTACTGCACCGCCATCACCGTCGCCATCGCCGGCATCGAATCCTGACCATGGCCGACACCGATCTCCTGCCGCCATCCAGCACCCCGCTCGAACGCGCCATCGCCCGCAGCGCCGGCGCCCGCTTCGCCGCCCTGCCCGCCGTCGTCGCCAGTCTGTGGAACGCCCAGACCTGCCCGCCGGCCATCCTCCCATGGCTCGCCTGGGCCATGTCCGTCGACGAATGGAACGAACAGTGGGGCGTCGACAAAAAGCGCGCCGTCATCGCCGAGTCGCGCCTCATCCACCAGCAGAAAGGCACGGTCGCTGCTATCCGCCGCGCCCTCACCGCCATCGGCCAGCCCGACGCCATCATCATCGAGCGCGGAAACTACGTGAGATACAACGGTGCAGTTTCCTACGATGGATCATCGAACCACCAGGGATCAGGCGGCTGGGCTAGCTACCGCGTAATCCTGAAATCCGCCTGCACCATAGAACAGGCCTACCAGATAAAGCGCCTTCTCAACGCCGTCCAGCGCAACTGCATTGTTCTTACCGCCATCGATTTCCGCGCCGCCACCAACAGTTACAACGGCGCTATTACCCACAACGGTGCTTATACCCACGGCGTCGTCGACACCACGCTATAGGAGTTTTCATGTCAGATCTCTCAGAAACCTCAGTTTGGGAAGCAGGTATCCGCCAATTGGATGAAGCAGACCCAGTCCAGGGCGGCCCGGGCGGAGTTAGCAACCTCCAGCCCCGCCAGCTCGCCAACCGCACCCTGTATCTGAAAAACATCGTCGAAGCGCTCGGTGCCGGCAAGCTCGACCTCTCCGCCATCGCCAGCCAGGCGCAAGCCGAAGCCGGCGCCGACAACACCAAGTGGATGACCCCGCTGCGTGTCGCCCAGGCCATCGCCGCCCTCGCCTCGATCGCCATGGCTACCGACACCTCAGCCGGCAAGGTCGAACTGGCTACCAACGCCGAAACCATCACCGGCACCGACACCACCCGCGCCACCCACCCGGCCGGCGTCAAGGCCGCCATCGCCGCCGCCGTCGCCGCCGTAGTCAATTCGTCGCCGCCCACCCTTGATACGCTCAACGAACTGGCCGCCGCCCTCGGCAACGACCCCAACTTCGCCACATCGATCGCTACCCTGATCGCCGGCAAACAGGCCTCCGACGCCACCCTGACCGCCCTGTCCGGACTCACCACCGCCGCCAACCAGATGCCCTACAGCACCGGCGCCGACGCCTTTGCCATGACGTCCCTGACCGCCTTCGCCCGTACCCTGCTCGATGACGCCGATGCAGCCACCGCACGTGCCACGCTTGGTCTGTCAGGAAGACCGGGGCATACATATGCAGCAAATGATTGGATGCCGCTGGGCGACGGAATAATTCTTCAGTGGGGAACGACCGCATCCATTGCAAGTAACGCCAGTTCGGGAACCATAACTTTCCCGATAGCCTTCCCTTCAAATGCAGCCTACGTAAACATAATCGGCGTTGGCGCAGTCACTGCGGGTTCAAATACGAACCTCAGCTTGGCAACAAAGACGGCGGCGAATTTTTCTTTCATTAATTCATACCTGAGCACCGAAGCATTTAACTGGATTGCCATTGGCTATTAAGGAGAAATTAATGTTCTACTCAAAATCAACAGGCGGCTTCTACTCCACTGGAATTCACAGCCAGAACATCCCCGCCGACGCCGTCGAAATAACCGACCAGGAACATAAAGACCTGCTCGCCGGCCAGTCAGCCGGAAAGCGCATAGTTCCGGGTCAGTCCGGCCATCCCGTCCTGGCCGATCAACTTCCACCCACCCCGGAACAAGTCGCCGCCACCTACGCCGCTGCCGTCCAGTCGCACATGGACGCCGCCGCCGTCGCTGCCGGCTACGACGACATCAAGACCGCCGTCACCTACGCCGACGAAGCTGCCGTCGCCCGCTTCCAGACCGAAGGCGCCGCCTTCCGTGCCTGGCGCTCGCTGTGCTGGGACTACTGCTACACCCAGCTTGCCGCCGTCCAGTCCGCCACGCGCACCCAGCCGACCGTCGCCGAACTCATCGCCGAACTGCCGGACCTGGTCCTGCCATGATCTGGCTCGTCTATCTCATCGTCGCCATCTGGCTGGCCGTCTGGATCGGCTCCGTCGCCTTCGCCTTCCACATCAACGGCCGCGCCGCCTGGCACTACGCCCTGCGCTCGCCCTTCTTCTGGCTCGTCATCCTCGCCCGCTACCTCGTCGCCTTCCCGGCCGTAAAGTGGTTCTCGAAAGATTTCAAGCTGCTCACCCCCTTCCGTTGGCTAGACACCATCGACAACGACCTGCGCGGCGACCATGGCCACCAGACCGAGCACATCATCGGCCAAGACCCGGGCGCCTGGTGGAATCAAGTCCTCTGGCTGTGGCGCAACGGCGGCAACCATTTCAACTACTTCACCATCGGCGTCGCTGATGCCACGGCGCCACCCTGGGCATTCTGGAACAAGGTCGCCATCCCGCTGCCCTTCGGCTGGTTTCTCGACTTCCGCACCGGCTGGTCGCCCGAAGGCCCCAAGCAAGGCCGCCGCAAATACGTCATGACCGTCCGCTTCAAGACCAAACCATGACCGGCCGGGCGTAAGCGCCCGACCTACACCCGCCGACCAGCGACACCCGCGCGCGCGTTCGGCACCATGGGCAGCGTCACCTCAAAGGAGCTGCCCATGCCCACCGAATACCACCACGGCGTCCGCGTCGTCGAACTCTCCGACGGCCGCCGTCCGATCCGCGTCATTGAAACCGCCGTCATCGGCCTCGTCGCCACCTCGTCCGACGCCGACGCCGCCTTCTTCCCGCTCGATACCCCGGTCCTCGTCACCGACATCCTCGCCGCCATCGGCAAGGCCGGCACCAACGGCACCCTGGCCGCCGCCCTCGATGCCATCGCCGACCACGGCGGCGCCGTGGTCGTCGTCGTCCGCGTCGCCGCCGGCGTCGATGAAGCCGCCACCAACACCGCCCTCATCGGCACCGTCACCGTCGACGGCCAATACACCGGTATGAAAGCCCTGCTCGCCGCCCAGGCCAAGCTCGGCGTCAAGCCGCGCATCCTCGGTATCCCCGGCCTCGACACCCTGCCCGTCGCCACCGAACTCGCCCTCATTGCCAAGCAGCTGCGCGCCTTCGCCTACGTCAGCGTCAACGGCTGCGCCACCAAAGAAGCCGCCGTCGCTTACCGCGACAACTTCGGCGACCGCGAAGTCATGGTCATCTGGCCTGACTTCATCGGCTGGGACACCGTCACCAGCGCCAATGCCACCTTCCCCGCCGTCGCCCGCGCCCTCGGCCTGCGCGCCAAGCTCGATGAAGAGCAAGGCTGGCACAAGACCCTGTCCAACATCGAAGTCAGCGGCGTCACCGGCATCAGCAAGGACGTCTTCTTCGACCTGCAGGACCCGGCCACCGACGCCGGCTACCTCAACAGCAACGAGGTGACAACCCTGATCCGTCGCGAAGGCTTCCGTTTCTGGGGCTCGCGCACCTGCAGCGCCGACCCGCTCTTCGCCTTCGAAAACTACACCCGCACCGCCCAGGTCCTCGCCGACACCATCGCCGAAGCCCACATGTGGGCCGTCGACAAGCCGATGAACCCGACGCTGGTCAAAGACATCATCGAAGGCATCAACGCCAAGGGCCGCGAACTCGTCGCCCTCGGCTACCTGATCGGCTTCAACTGCTGGTACGACCCCACGGTCAACGACGAAGTCACCCTCAAGGCCGGACAGCTGTATCTCGACTACGACTACACCCCCGTCCCCCCGCTCGAAAACCTCATGTTCCGCCAGCGCATCACCGATCGCTACCTGGCCGACTTCGCCGCCCGCATCGGCGCCTGATAGGAGCACACCATGGCACTCCCCCACCAGCTCAAGAACCTCAACGTCTACGCCGACGGCAACAGCCTCATGGGCGTCATCGAAGAAGTCGCCCTGCCCAAGCTCGCCCGCAAGATGGAAGCCTTCCAGGGCGGCGGCATGGTCGCCCCGGTCGACGTCGATCTCGGCCTCGAAAAGCTCGAACTCGGCCTCACCTGCGGCGGCGGCTACGTCCTTGAGATCATCAAGCAGTTCGGCCTCGGCAAAGCCAACGGCGCCCTCGTCCGCTACGCCGGCGCCTACCAGCGCGACGACACCGGCGACGTCGCATCCGTCGAAATCGTCACCCGCGGCCGCTACAGCGAAATCGACTTCGGCAGCGCCAAGGTCGGCGACAAGAGCACCGTCAAGGCCACCGTCAGCCTGAGCTACTACAAGCTGATCGTCGACGGTGTCGTCCTCATCGAAGTCGACGCCCTGGCCTTCATCTACATCGTCAACGGCGTCGACATGCTCGACAAGCAACGCAAGGCCATCGGCCTGGCTTAACGCCGCCTAACCGATGTCTCCGACATTGATGTCGGAGACATCGCGCACCACCCAAGGAGACCCCATGCACCTCGCCACCATCGAACTCGGCTTCCCGCTCAAGCGCGGCGAAACCGAAATCACCACCATCACCCTGCACAAGCCGAATTCCGGCCACCTGCGCGGCGTCAACCTGCGCGCCTGCATGGAGATGGACGCCGACTCCACCGTTACCCTCGTCCCGCGCATCAGCGACCCCAAGATCCTGCCGCAGGAAATGATCGCCATCGACCCCAGCGACCTCCTGCAGATGGCCGCGGCCATTGCAAATTTTGTCTTGCCGCCTTCCTTGATTGCGGAGGCGGCGAAGAGCGTCCAGTCACCGACCGAGTAGAAACCTTTATGGCCGACATCGCCGCCGTCTTCCACTGGTCGCTGGAAAGCATGGAGGCCATGTCCCTTGAAGAACTCATCGACTGGCGTCAGCAAGCCGCCGAACGCAGCCCCGGAGCAGAGCAATGAGCAGCACCCTTGAACTGAAAGTCGTCTTCGCGGCCATCGACAAGTTTCTCAAGCCGGTCAACGCCATCACCAAGGGCGCCAGCGCGGCGGCCAAAGCCATGCGCGACAACACCGCGCGCATGAAAGAGTTCAACAAGACCGTCGACAACATCGACGCCTTCAAGAAGCTCGAAAAAGACGCGGCCATCGCCGCCAACACCTTCGCCAAGAACCAGCGCGCCGTCGACGAACTCAAGGCCGCCATCGCCAAGGCCGGCGTCCCGACCAAGGCCATGGCCAGCGAACTCGCCACCCTGACCAAACGCAGCGAAGAACTCCGCCAGAAACACCAGTCACTGACCCGCGGCGAACAGGCCCTCTTCGAAAAACTCAAGGCCGCCGGCATCGACACCGGCAAACTCGCCGAACACCGCCGCCAGCTCGCCAGCGCCAGCGCCGACGCCGCCAACCAGAGCCGCCGCCTGGCCAGTGCCCTCGACGCCGAAAACCAGAAAATGCGCCGCCTGCGCGCCGCCCAGGCCGACATGGCCAAAGCCCGCCAGCGCGCCGGACAACTCGCCGTCACCGGCGCCGGCATTGCCGCCGCCGGCGCTGCCGTGGGTCTGCCGGCCGGCAAAGCCGCCAAGGACTTCGCCGACTTCGAAACCGCCATGCTCGGCGTCGCCCGCCAGATGGACGGCGCCCGCGACGACAGCGGCAAAGTCACCCGCACCTACTGGGAAATGGCCGCCGCCATCAAGGCCATGAGCGAACGCCTGCCCGGTACCGCCAACGACATCGCCAGGATCGTCGAAGGCGGCGCCCGCATGGGCATTCAAGGCAAAGAAAACCTGCTCATCTACGCTGAAACAACCGCCATCATGGCCAGCGCCTTCGACCTCCCCGTCGACCAGGTCGGCGAAGACGTCGGCAAGATCAGCCAGCTCTATAAAGTCCCCATCAAGGACATCAAGGCGCTGGGCGACACCATCAACTGGCTCGACGACAACGCCCTGTCCAAGGGCGGCGACATCATCGACGTCATGAAGCGCATCGCCGGTACCGCCGACATGGCCAAGATGTCCTTCAAGGAAGCCGCCGCCCTCGGCTCCACCTTCCTGAGCCTCGGCGCCAACAGCGAAGTCGCCGCCAGCGCCAGCAACGCCATGATTCGCGAACTCGCCGTCGCCAACATGCAGAGCAAGCGCTTCAAGGGCGGGCTGGCCATGCTCGGCCTCGACAGCAACACCGTCCAGTCCGGCATGGGCAAGAACGCCACCGGCACCCTGATCAGCGTCCTCGAAAAGATCAAGGCCCTCTCCGGCGACAAGCAGCTCGAAGCCGCCACCCGCCTTTTCGGCAAGGAATTCGGCGACGACGCCGCCAAGCTGGCCAGCAACCTCGGCGAATACCGCCGCCAGCTCGAACTGGTCAACGCCGCCAACGCCAAAGGCTCGATGGACCGCGAGAACCAATCCCGCGCCGACACCCTCAACCAGCGCATCGAGAACGCCAGGGATTCCTTCACCAACCTCTCCACCGACCTCGGCAAGCACCTCAAACCGGCCATCGCCGACACCCTAGAAAAGACGCTCTCCGTCGTCCAGGCCGTGCGCGAATGGTCAGCCGAAAACCCGCGCCTGTCTGGCGGCATCATGACCACCATCAAGTGGCTGGCCATCGCTTTGACGGCCATTGGCGGCCTCACCGTCGCCGCCGGCGCCATCCTCGTCCCGCTCGCCGCCCTCAAGTTCTCCATGGTCACCCTGGGCCTGTCCGGTGCCGGCGCCTTCGGCATGATCGCCACCGGCATCCGTATCGTCAGCGCGGCCCTGCTCACCAACCCCATCGGCCTAACCCTGACCGGAATCGCCACCGCCGCCATCTTGATTTACAAAAACTGGGACTGGCTGAAAGGCAAATTCGCCGCCATCCTCGACAGCCTCATCGCCCGCATCAACAAGTTCAAGGAAAACATGCGGATTCTGTCGGGCGGGTTTCTCTTCGGCGACTCCAAAAGCACCCCGACCCGCAGCTCGGTAACCTCGACCCTATCCGCCTCGCCCATCCTCAAGCAGGCCGCCGCCGGCGCCTCCTACCAGCTCAATTTCCATACCCCACCGGGTACCGACAACCGCGACCTCGCCGCCCAGGTCGGCCGCGAACTCGAACGCATCGAAGCCCGTAAAGCCGCCCGCCAGCGCGGCGCCCTCAGAGACACGGAGTAAGCATGAGCCCGTCTGACATCGCCCTTGGAATAAAGGCCCTCGCCGTCGTCATCGGCACCGTCGGCCTCATGGCCGTCCTCTACTTCGTCGGCCAATACCTCGCCGACGACCAGTCCGACCGCCTCATCCGCAAGCTCGACCGGTACAACTGACATGTACGGCCTCCCCCAAGTCTCCATGATGATGGCCCTCGGCCTCTTCGTCTTCGGCCTGCACACCGCGCCCTACCAGCAGCTGCAGCGCCAGGTATCGTGGCGCCACCCGTCCGCCTCCCGCGTCGGCGCCCGGCCCTCCCGTCAGTTCGCGGGTCCCGGCGACGACATCATCACCCTCTCCGGCGTTCTATACCCCGAGCTGACCGGCGGCAAACTCACGCTAGAAGCCATCAAGGCCATGGCCGACGAAGGCATGGCCTGGCCGCTCATCGAAGGCACCGGCCTCGTCTACGGCCTCTTCGTCATCGAAGACGTCAGCGAAACGCACAGCGAATTCTTCCCCGACGGCGCCCCGCGCAAGATCGAGTTCTCCCTGCGCCTCGCCCGCACCGACGACAACCCCAGCCTCATGGGCACCCTCGGCAAGCAGCTCCTCAGCCTGCTCAACCTCAAGTAAGCACCGTGCTCGATCCCCGCGCCCTCCTCAAGACCGAACCCCACCCGCGCGCCGTCGTCGAACTCACCGTCGACGGCGTCAGCCTGACCAGCATCATCCGCCAGCGCCTCATCCAGCTCACCCACACCGACAACCGCGGCTTCGAAGCCGATACCGTCGAAATCGAACTCGACGACACCGACGGCAAACTCGACCTTCCCCCGCGCGGCGCCACCATCACCCTTGCCCTCGGCTGGGCCGCCAGCGGCCTCGTCCCCAAAGGCACCTACACCGTCGACGAAGTCGCCCACCGCGGCGCCCCAGACACCCTGAGCATCCGCGCCCGCAGCGCCGACCTCGCCGCCGGACTCACCACCCAGCGCGAACGCTCCTGGCACAACATCACCCTCGGCGCCCTGATCCAGACCATCGCCATCGAGAACGACCTCAAATCCTCCATCCACGGCAGCTACTTCGCCATCGTCATCGACCACCTCGACCAGACCAACGAATCCGCCGCCAACCTGCTCACCCGCCTGGCGCAAATGCACGACGCCATCGCCACCGTCAAGAACGGCACCCTCCTCTTCACCCCGGCCGGCGCCGGCGTCACCGCCAGCGGCAAGCGCATCCCGGCCGTCACCATCACCCGCCAGAGCGGCGACAGCCACGACTTCACCCTCGCCGACCGCCAGACCTACCAGGCCGTCATCGCCCACTACCACGACATCGGCGGCGCCATCAAAGGCAAAGTCACCTGGGGCGACGTCGAAGACAGCGCCGAACGCGGCAAACTCCCCGTCCAGACCCCGGCAGTCACCGGCCAGCACAAAGCCCTGAGCAAAACAAGCCCGACCCGCGCCAAAGCCCTGCGCGCCGCCCGCCTAGCATGGCAAGCCCTCAAGAAAAACAAGGCCGCCCGCGCCGCCTACGTCGGCATCAAAGCCAAATACGACGACCGCAACCTCAACGTCAGCGGCGAAGTCACCTACGGCCAGGCCGACGACGACAAGAAACTCACCGCCGCCCAGCGCCGCGCCGCCGCCGACGCCGGCAAACCCGGCAGCACCAACGCCTTCGAGCGCACCGCCGACAACGCCAAAACCCTGCGCCACGTCTATTCCAGCCGTGCCAACGCCATCCGCGCCGCCCGTGCCGAATGGCGCCGCCTGCAACGCGGCATGGCCACCTTCAGAATCACCAAAGCCGAAGGCGACCCCACCCTCTTCCCCGAAACCCCGGCCACCGTCAGCGGCTTCAAACCGCAGATCGATAACACCGACTGGATCATCGCCCGCGTCACCAACACCCTCACCGCCGACGCCGGCTACACCCAGCGCCTCGAATTCGAAATCAAGGCCACCGAGATCCCCGATTGATCCCCAGAAAACCTGAACAACCCTGTGGATAAGACAAAAAAAAGCCCGGCCATCAATGCGATGCCGGGCTGTTTCATTTTTGGGCGTTATTTCCGGTTGACCGTAGCAGCCCAATTCCCCCGCAGGGTTTCCGAATCTCTCCGCTTGCCTCGCCACTCAGCATAGCCTGGGCCATCGAACGGCACCAACCGCAGTCGTCCGAAGAACTCAGCCACGAGCGCGGCGCATACCGACTGCTGCGGGCGCCACAGCGCGGGATCGCGTCCGTCCAGCGTCGCCCAGTCATCCAGCGACTCGTACCAGATCAGCGCGATTGAGGCGCCATCATGGGCTGTGCTGATCTGTTTTACGACGGCATCGATAGCCGCCTGCCGCCATTCGAGCAGGCCACCTATCTTTTTTTCGACATCGGACGGCACGGCGCGATTGCCAGCCTCCCAGCGCCGCCAGGCCTGTTCGCTGGTTCCGCTGATCATTGCCGCGGCCTCGGGCTGAGAGAAGAAAAGAAGGCGGCGAGCCGCCTCCAGTTGGCAAGGAATCATTTTGTGAAAAACCCTTCCTGGTGGGCTCCGGCGAGAAAGTGGCGGGCTGCGGGTTCGGTCTCGCCACCCCTGTACACCGAGCCGAGATTGCCGGAAGAAAACACCGTGCCGCGCGGCGTTCCGTTGATCATGCCTTCGATGCGGTAGCCGCCGCAGAAATAAAGGTCAGCCGGCTGGTCATAAACATCAATTGCCTCGCAGGCGTCCATCGGATGGATTTCCAGATCAACCTTGACCTGGCCATGGATGGTATTGAATAGGTGGGTTGCGAGTTTCATGGTGTAGCTCCTGAGAGTTCCGGCCTGGCCTGATTGCCTACCGTGTGAATTCATTATGGTTCGTTTTCGAACCGGAGTCAACGGTTTTTTCAAACTCCAGAAAACAAAACATAGAACTCCGCCTCGTCGATCACCTCGGCCCCGACCTCCTCCGCCCGCTCAAGCTTCTTCGGCCCGGCGTTTTTCCCGGCCACCAGGTGCGTCAGCCCCTCTGTCACCGACTGCCGTACCAGCATGTCTGCGCTGTGCGCCATGCCCTCAAGCCGCAGCTTGTCGGCCTTTGAAAACCCGGTAAAACATACCTCGATCATCCCCACATCGGCTTCGGCGTCGATACCGTCAAAACCTTCATCCTCATCGTCATCCCGCCCGACGGAAATACTTCCAGGATCATTCAGAGGATGCCGTCGAGCCGCTGCCGCCCAGGCCTTCGGCGCCAGCAGCTCGCCTGTTTCGCGGTCAAGCACCTTGCCGCGCACCCGGCCAATGACGAAAGTCCGTGTCGCATCCGCCTTGTGGCAATGCCCCTGGAAGTATTCACGGTCGACAGCCTCCACATCGACCCGGCGATGGCTGTCGGCGCCCTGTGCGTTGCGGTAATCGAATTCGATGTCAGCGATGGGGCATCGGCGTTCTGCCTTGTCATGCCAGCGCTGCAGATCTTCGTGCGGTTCGTCGCTTGCATCGTAGATCGCCTGCGCCGTCGGCGACAGCGCGAACCCGACAGCAATTGCCGGCACCGTATCTGTGGCCGCTGCTCCCGGCACCGGCTCCCGAAAAGCCATGATCACCCCGGCGACCAGCAGCCAGCCGGCCAGCGTCCACCCATTAACATCGCCGAGCAACATGAACGCCAGGATCACGCCGACCGCCAGCGCCCCGAATCCGGCGATAAAGTTCCGCGCCAGCCACCCCTTTCCGGCTGCAGCCAACTGGCGCGCGGTTCGGATCCACGTCAGCACGATGCACAACAGCACCGCCAGAACTCCGATTTCGTTCATTCCCAACCCCCGAGAAAATACAGGGGTCATAGTGTAACACTTGGCCTATTTGGCCAGCCGTACAGCCAAACACCTGAGAATGTCGGCATCCTCCTCGCTCAGGTTCATTTTCGATATTTCCAGAGCCAGGCGGTCCCTTGGCAAGTAAGCGGCAACATCCTGGCGAACGGACAGAGGCAGGCGCTCGCCGGTGAGAATGTAGATCACGTCGGCACCATGGCCGCGAAACAATTCCAACTGATCGGCGCGAGGGGAAGTTTTGTTCTCTTCGTAGTAGCGAACAACTTTTCTGTCGACGTCGAAAATATCGCCAAGATCGGCTTGTGACAAGGAAAGGCGGACGCGCTCCTCCCTCAATCGCTGGCCGATTGATGATTTTTCTTCCCTGTTGCCTGTTGACATGGGTATTTTTCACCCCTACGATGTGTAACACTTACTCAGAGATCGCATCATCCCCATGGAACCAATCAAGCGCAACCCCGACGGACTAGTCAGCAACAAGCCCATCGCCCTGCGGCTGATGCAGGCTGAATTGGCCGATGCCGATAAGATTTCCCGGGATCTCAATATCTCGAAGTCGCTGCTCGCACGTCAGGCCTATCTCGTCGGTCTCCCTATCGTTGTCTCCTCTGCTGCCGGCAACACCTCCCCCACCCCTCGGCTGGCGGCAGACTTTTCCGGCGGGGATGCTCCCCCCATCCCCGCCGGCCTTTCTTCGCAGACAGAATAGGGAGACGGGAAGAAATGGTCATGCAGCGCGCAACGCACCCCAGCCCCCTCGCCATCGTCCGCGAGCACATTGAAGCCTGGCGCCGGGAAAACCGATGGTCCCGCGAGACCGTCACTGATCAGTTCGTCCAGTCGCATATCCGCATCGGCGGGCCGACCTTCACCGAAATCCGCTTCGAGCCGCCGACCACCGACACCTTCGAACGCATGCGCGTAAATGCCGACAAGCTGTTCCGCTGGCTCGACGACAGCACCAAGGACAAGAACCTCCTACCCTTCAATTTCATCCTGTCCATCCTCGCCGGACTGCCGGAAGAACGCCGCGTGCTGCTGCTCAACGACCTGCTGGCGCCGCTCTGCCTGCATGTCGAAGCCGGCCACGACGACGACAGCGAGGTTACCCATGCCGAACTGGTCGAAACCTTCCAGGCCTTCGTCGATCACGGCGCCGCCGCCACCATCGCCGCCAGCCGGCTGCTCGATGGCATCCATGCCGGCGAGATCGAGCACGCCGAGAAGAAGCTCGGCCTGATCGCCTCAACCGTCAAGAAAGCGCGCGGCCTGATGGCCCGCCTGCGCAAAGGGAGAAAGGCATGAGCGAATTCAATCAATGGCGCGTCGTCTGCCCGCATTGCGGCGACACCTCCACCGTCCGCAGCTCAAAGCAGATGTGCGACACCGTCCGCGAAGCCACCGTCACCTGCGACAACCCGCAATGCATGCACAGCTGGGTCGCCCAGCTCGTCGCCGTCCGCACCATCGCGCCGTCCATCAACCCCAAGCCCGGCGTCTTTATCCCCCTCTCCCAGCGCTCTCAAGCCGCGGCACAGCAGGCAGCCAGCGCTCAAATGGAGCTTGGCATGGAACACCCGCCGCCCCGCCTGGCCACCGGCTGACGCCCTAGCCACCCCCAATTCATCCACCCGCCAGCACGCTGAAAACAGCGCGCAGGGAATTTTTTTGCCCAAATTTCGGAGCCAACCATGGCAACACAGACACCGGTCAGAGCAATAAAGGAAGCCAAGAAGATGGCCAGCGACTACGGCATGTTCGTCGTCGAGAAACCAGGCCGCTTCCTCCTCTACCGCCAGAGCACGCCGCGCAACGTCTATCTCGGCTTCCGCTCCGATGTCGCCGCCTTCCGCCGCTTCGTCGAAGCCTGTGCCTATAACAAGAACAAGAAGGCCGTGGCCAACTGATGAAAGACGAACTCCTCCCAGAAGTCCTGCGCCGCATCGAGGCCGACTTCAAGTTCAAAAAGGCCTCCGGTGGCTGGCTACAAGGTGGCACCTGCCCGAAGTGCAGCAAGAAGGAACTCTTCGCCAAAGCCGACAATCCGTGGGTGTTGAAGTGCGGCCGTTACAACAAGTGCGGCCATACGGTCTATGTCAAAGAAGAATACCCGGACATCTTCGACGACTGGTCGAAGCGCTACGTCCAGACCACCGAGGCGCCCAACGCGGCGGCCGACGCCTACCTGCGCAACGCCCGCGGCTTCGACATCGCGCCGCTCCAGGGCCTCTACACCCAGGAGTACTACCACGACCGCGACAAGAACATCGGCTCGGCGACGGTGCGTTTTCCCATCGCCAACGGCGGCTACTGGGAAAGGATCATCGACCAGCCAGAGCGCTTCGGCAAAAAGAAGGCGCACTTCAACTTTCACGCCAACTACCAGGGCACGGCCTGGGAACCGCCGATGCCGCAGCCGGATGACGAAATCTGGTTCGTCGAGGGCATCTTCGACAGCCTGTCGATGATGGCGCGCGGCACCTTCGCCGCCTCTCCGTTGAGCTGCAACAACTACCCCTACCTCTACCTGCAGGCCATCGCCGAGCGCTGCGTGCAGGCCGAAAAGAAGCGCCCGAAGCTCGTTTTCGCCTACGACGACGGCAAGGCCGGCTGCGACTACATGAAGCGCCACGTCGCCCGGGCCCAGGCCGAAGGCTGGGAGGCCAGCGCCGCCTACATCCGCTTCGAGAGCGGCCGCAAGCGCGACTGGAACGACTACCACCTGGCCGGCGGCATCACCGACGAGCTGATCGAGGACGCCCGCTACCGCGGCGCCCTGCTCACCGCCCGCAGCGCCGCCGACAAGGCCGGCATCATGTTTTCCCGCAAGACATGGAACTCGTTTTTCTTCGGCTTCGACAACCGCCTGTACTGGTTCGAGATCGACTTTAAAAAGCTCAACGAGGCCAAGACCGCCATCCGCGAAATGGCCGACAACGCCCAAAAGACCGACCAGCAGATCCTCGACATGGCGATGGAACAGTCCCGCTCGGTGATCGAGATCGCCAACTGTCTGCCCACCGCTCTCTACTACCAGTCCAGCGCCCTGACCGATGAGGCCTGGTATTACCTGCGCGTCGATTTCCCGCACGACGGCCCCAGCCTCAAGGCCGCCTTCAACGGCCGCCAGCTACGCGTCGCCGGCGAGTTCTCCAACCGCCTCATCCACGTCGCCCCGGGCGCCCTCTACACCGGCAACCAGCGCCACCTCGACCTCTGGCTCAAGTCGCAGATGTTCGGCATCAAGACGGTCGATTCCATCGACTTCATCGGCTACAGCAAGGAGCACAAGGCGTGGATCTTCGACAAGCTGGCCGTCGCCGACGGCAAGCTCATCGAGCTCAACGAAGAAGACTTCTTCGACATCGGCAAGCGCTCGGTCAATTCCCGCAACAAGACCGTCAACCTCGCCATCAATCCAGACCTCACCGAGTACGACGGAAGGTGGGCCAAGATCCTCTGGGACTGCTTCGGCCCCAAAGGCATCGTCGCCCTCGCCTACTGGCTGGGCAGCTTCTTCGCCGAGCAGATCCGCGAACCGCACTTCCACGAGTCCTACCCCTTCCTCGAAGTCACCGGCGAACCGAACGCCGGCAAGAGCACGCTCATCGAATTCTTCTGGAAGCTCTGCGGCCGCACCGCCTATGAAGGTTTCGACCCGGCCAAGTCCTCCGCCGCCGGCCGCTCGCGCAACCTGGTGCAGGTCTCCAACCTGCCCATCGTGCTCATCGAATCCGACCGCGACAAGGGCGAATCGGACAAACTCAAACAGCGCAGCTTCGACTGGGACGAGTTCAAGACCGCCTTCAACGGCCGCAGCGTGCGTAGCCTGGGCGTCAAGAACAGCGGTACCGACACCTACGAGCCGCCCTTCCGCGGCGCGCTGGTGATCAGCCAGAACGCCAAGGTCGTCGCCTCCGACGCCTTCATGCAGCGCATCGTGCACATCTGGCTCGAGGCAACGCCCGTCACCACCACCAGCCGCGCCCACTTCAAGGCGCTCACCGGCTTCCCGGTCAAGGCCTGCAGCGGCTTCATCGTCAAGGCCTGCAAGGCCGAGGCTGAGATCCTCAAGACGGTGGCCGAGCGCTACACGGATTACGTCGAGGCACTCGACCTCAACCCGCTGATCCGCCAGCAGCGCGTCAAGCACAACCACGCCCAACTCATGGCCCTGGTCGACGCCCTGCGCCTGATCGTCAATTTCAGCGATGACGCCTACGCCATGGTCATCAACGAAATCGTCGCCATGGCCATCGAGCGCCAGGAAACCATCAACGACGACCCGCCGGCCGTCCAGGAATTCTGGGACGTCGTCGACTACATCGAAGACCGCGACCAGGACAAGCCGCTGCTCAACCACAGCCGAAACGAGCACGAAATCGCCATCAACCTCAACGAGTTCATCGCCAAGGCCGACGCCTTCCGCCAGCCGATCCCCGACATGCGCGAGCTCAAGAAACAGCTGCGCCAGAGCCGCAACCGCCAGTTTGTATCCGCCAACGTCACCGTCAATTCGGCCATCACCGGCACTTCAAAGAAGTGCTGGGTCTTCCGCTGCGAAGACAAGGGCCGCAAGCGCGGCGACGACTGACCCGTATCACCGCATCACAACCAAGGAGATCTACCATGAGCAATACCATCGTCACCAGCCACAAGCTGCAGCGCCTGATCGGCGCCGCCGCCAATATCCAGAGCCTCATGCACGACGGTACCCTCACCGCCGCCTGGGGCGAAGGCGACGCAGACCAGGTCCACGCCGCAGTCACTGCCTTCGACGCGCTCACCGATGCAGCTGACAAGGTGCGCGCCGAGCAGAGGGCCGCCAGCCCGTTCCTCCTCTACCGCCGGGAAATCATGGCCGCCACGCCGGCCGGCATGGCCCTGCGCTTTCTGGTCATGTCGCTGTACGGCAGACAGGCCGTGCCACTGCGCGATCTGATCGAATACTTCGGCGACCACGAAAAACGCATCGCCATCGAATGCATCACCTGCTTCACCATCAACGGCGACCGCGACAGCCAGTTCATGAGTCTCGGGATTGAACTCGTCGAAGACGCCTGCAACGAAGCGAGCGAGGTGGCAGCATGAGCACCAGCAACCTCGACGGAAGCCGCGACACGGCCGCTGACCGCATGCTCTCCGACTGGCGCAAGGATCTGGTGGAAAGAAACGCCAGGATGAAGGCCGACCGCCCCGCCGGCGAAGCCGCCCTGCGCCGCCTGCTTCCTATCGCCCAGCGTGACACCGACCAAAGCGGCAGGGTCGCCCGCATCCTGCTCGGACTCTACAACGGCCACCGCTTCCCGCTCAACCTGACCAACCTGCGCAGCCTCGACGACGCCATCTTTGAAGACGTCATCGCTGTCCTCCGCATGGACGCCAACGCCTATCAGGAAGTGCACCTCTACTTCGAAAACGGCGGCCGGATATTCGAAAAGCTGGCTGACGACTGGGGCATGAACGAGAAAGCGAGGGAATCGTGAAAGTCCGTCACCTCATCGCATTGCTACAAGAAATGCCAGAGGACGCCGACGTCCTCGCTGAAACCATCCGATATGAAACCGGACAGCCAGAACTATTCGCAATCGAGCGCGTCGCCACGGCCGAATCGCCGGTCTACGGCACCGCCGTCGTCATCGAACTGGAGGACTGAACCATGCAGATCTTACCCGCTCACAACGTCAGCCTCGTCATCACCGGCCTCACCAACCTGGCCGACGAACTCGAACTGGCCGAAATGCCGCAATGGCACGCCGTAGCCAGCGCGGCCGCCTGCATTGAACACCTGCTGCACGGCGAAACGCCGACCGACATCGCTGACGTTACCGCCAGCCTCAAGGATCTGGGTATCAAGAACCCTGGCGTTCGGCGCTGCGGGCAATTCACCTTCCTGCTAATTGACCTGTCTATCACCATGATCGACGCCATCCGCCTTGGCCTGCTCGACATCCAGCCAAAGCTAGAACGTCCAAAAATCCAGCCACTCTGGATCGGCATCGACATGGCCAAGCCCGGCAAGGACACCACCGTCTTCCGCGGAGACTGCCATGCGTAAGCACTGCAAACGCACCGTCCGCCGCCAGGTCGCGCCCACCCTCGTCGCCTACCTGCTCAATCCGGAAGTCAGCACTCAGGAGCGCCTGTCCGTCGTCGCCATCCGCAGCGGCTATGCCACCACCGCCCACTTCGACGTTCTCGCCGACTGCCGCGACATGCTTGCCCTCGCCGCCGCCGAGAAAAACGACAGCCAAACCATGACCATCTGCGAACTGGGCTTCATCGCCCTGCAGAACATCAAGGAGCGCTACCTCGAACGCCAGCGCATCGGCGCCAGCGGTGACGAGCTGCAAGCCCTGCAAGCCCTCGTCGACATCTCCGAAGACTTCTGGAAACGCCAGTCCGGTGCCCTCTTCATCGACGCCGAAGCCGCCCTCGGCAAGGCCCGCGCCGAATACCGCGAAAGGAAAGCCGCATGACCGCCCTCGCCCTCTTCGCCGCCACCTTCTTCCTGGTCCTCTTCCTCGGCCTGCAAAGCCTCAACGTCAACGGCGGTCACAAGCTGCTCGCCGCCATCACCAGCCTCGGAATCAGCACCGCCAACATCGTTGTCCTAAAAACCATGCCCGGCCCAACCGGCCTCATGGAAGTCGCCGCCTACTGCCTCGGCGGACCGGCCGGCATCCTCGTCTCCATGGTCATCCACCCGTGGATGGTCACCAAGTTCGGGAGAAAGCAATGACCACAGAAAACATAGCCAAAGCCTTCAACATCGATCCGGCCACCATTGAACTGGTCAACTCCACGGTCAACCGGAAAAACGAGCCAAAAACGGAAAGCTGCGACTGCCTCAACGACTGCGGCGACGACCCAAGGCTGGACAGCGGCAAGGTCGACTACTGCGACTACCACAAGAAACGCATCGCCATGCTCGCCATGATCGAACGGATCCACTGGCTGAAGCCCGCCGACCGCCTTCCCGACGCCGACGAAACCGTCATGATCGTCACCCCGACCCATGACGACCCCGTCTGGCTCGGCTACTACGACGGCACCACCTGGATAACCGTCGAAGGCCTCCCCCTCGCCGACAACGCGGTCACCGAATGGGCACCCATGCCGCGAGGCCCGCAATGATCAACCATCGCGAAATCCGCCACTTCCACATGTGCGGCGCCATCGGTGGCGGCGCCAAGGGCTTCAACCGCGGCCAGGCGCGCGTCGGCAACCTGGTCGCCAAGTTCCGCTGCCTCGGCTCGGTCGATGTCGACGCCGCAGCCAACCGCGACTTCCAGCGCCTGGTCGGCGTGCCGGCGACGACGCTGGACCTCTTCGACCGCGACCAGTACCTCGCCTTCCACGGCAAGGAACCGCCGGCCGGCTGGCGCGAGGCCACCCCGGCGGACATCCGCGCCGCCGCCGGCCATGAGTTCCCGCACATCGTCTTCACCAGCATGCCGTGCAAGGGCTTCAGCGGCCTGCTCAACGAGACCAAGAGCAAGACCTCGAAATACCAGGCGCTCAACCGCCTGACGCTGCGCGGCATGTGGCTGATGCTCGAAGCCTTCGCCGAGGATCCGCCCGAGCTGATCCTGTTCGAGAACGTCCCGCGCATCGCCACCCGGGGCCGCCACCTGCTCGACCAGATCAACAGCCTGCTGACCTCCTACGGCTACGCTGTCGCCGAGACCACCCACGACTGCGGCGAACTCGGCGGACTGGCCGAGAGCCGCAAGCGCTTCCTGCTCGTCGCCCGCCACATCGCCAAGGTGCCGCCCTTCCTCTACGAACCGGAGAAGAAGCGCCTGCAGGGCGTCGGCACGGTGCTCGGCCGCATGCCGCTGCCCGGCGACCTCACCGCCGGCCCCATGCACCGCGTGCCCAACCTGCAATGGAAAACGTGGGTCCGCCTCGCCTTCGTCGAAGCCGGCAGCGACTGGCGCAGCCTGAACAAGCTGGCGGTCGACAACGGCCACCTGCGCGATTTCCTGATCGTGCCGGAATTCAACCGTGGCTACCTCGGCGTCAATCGCTGGGACGAGCCGGCCGGCACTATCACCGGAAACACCAGGGCCACCAACGGAAACTTCTCCGTCGCCGATCCGCGCTTCCCGGCCGGCGGCGAATACGGCCAGCTCGGTGTCCGCGCCTGGGACGAACCGACCGGCGCCATCACCGGCCAGCGCAGCCCCATCCAGGGCGGCTTCTCGGTCGCCGACCCGCGCCACTTCGGCCCGGCCAAGCACAGCAACGAATTCCGCATCGTGCCCTGGCACCAGAACGCCCAGACCGTCACCGGCGCCCACGGCACCGGCCAGTGCGTCGCCGACCCGCGCCGCGCCGGCGACGGCTTCGGCAAATACCTGGTCACCCCCTGGGACAGCCCCTCCGGCGCCGTCATTTCCGGCAGCACCACCGGCCAGGGCGCCTACGCCGTCGCCGACCCGCGCACCGGCCTCGATCGCGCCAAGGGCGACCACTACCTGACCGCCGGCCACTACGGCGTCACCCCGTGGGATAGCCCGAGCGGCGCCGTCTCGGCCGCCGCCGGACACGACAACGGCCGCTGGTCCGTCGCCGACCCGCGCATGCCGGAACAGACCGACAAACTGGTCGCCCGCATCCGCGCCCTCGACGGCACCTGGCACCGCCCCTTCACCACCCTCGAACTCGCCGCCCTGCAAAGCCTCGTCGATCCCGAAGAACACCTCGAACTCGACGGCCTCAGCGACAGCGACTGGCGCGAACGCATCGGCAACGCCGTCCCGCCCGCAGCTGCCGAAGCAATCGCCGGCGTAATGGGCGTCACGCTGCTGCTGGCGTGGTCAGGCGAGACTTTCCTGCTCTCGTCCATGCCCATCTGGGTGCGGCCGGTAGCGATGGCACTGAGCGTTGCACAGGGAGGTGCAGCATGAGCGACCTCTTCTATCTGCAGGACAGCCGCGGCTTGACTGGCGAAAATATGATGTTTTGGGCTTTCGGCGGTGGATACACCTCTGATATTCGCCAGGCGGAAGTTTTCTCTAAAGAGGCCGCCGTTCGTCAGCACCAAAGCCGAGAGTCCGACATTCCTTGGCCTGCTGAGTACATCAAAGGCCGCTTTTACACGCCCGTTGATATGCAGCACTTACGGCACGCCGATGGCAACAGCAGGGATGTGGCTTTTTACGAACAAGTTCCAGGTCGCTGGATCGGCAACGACTGTCTGTGGGTTTATGGCAGCACGGAAACAACTGATCTACGGCTGGCCAGCGTGTTCGCCAGTCTGCAGCCGGGGTGCGTGATGTGGCCTGTTGAAGAAATTCAGAAGCTGGCGAGGCCGGCAGTGCGGGCTAGTGACGTTTCGATAAAGGAAGCGCTGGATGGATCTGGAATCGTTATCAACAAACCCAAGCGCACCAAACGCGAAGTGTTCAACTGCCACCAGTGCGGACGCTTCATAAGCGAGGACCAGCGTTTCTTTGACTGCCCGAACTGCGGCGCGGAGAACCGGCCATGATCGCCCTATCCATCCGCCAGCCCTGGGCCTGGCTCATCCTAAACGCCGGCAAGGACATCGAAAACCGCGACTGGAAAACCCCCTACCGCGGCCCCTGCCTGATCCACGCCTCGAAGTCGGCCACCAAGCAGGACTACCAGGACGCCATCGACTTCATTAACTGCCGCCTTGACCACCCGATTATCGAAGTCCCGCCCATCGACCAGTTCGACCGCGGCGGCATCGTCGGCATGGTCGACATCGTCGGCTGCACCGACACCTCCGACTCCCCCTGGTTCGTCGGCGACTACGGCTTCGTCCTGCGCAACCCGAAACCCTTGCCCTTCACCCCCTACAAAGGCCGCCTCGGCTTCTTCAACGTCCCGGAGATCAAACCATGAGCCAAGCAATCTACCCGGCCACCCTGGCCGCCATGACCGCCAAGCGCGCCGGCGAAAAATACCGCCCCAGCAACGGCACCGAAGGCGACCTCTTCTTCGCCGCTTGGTGCGGCAAATGCCAGCGCGACAAAGCCATGCGCGAAGGCTGCGCCATCGAAGAGTGCGACGACAGCGAACGATGCGACCTCATCGCCTCCACCATGATGTTCGACATCGACGAACCGGGCTACCCGACCGAATGGCAATACGACAAAACCGGCCAGCCCAGCTGCACCGCCTACATCCCCGCCGGCGACCTGCTCCCACCGCAACGCTGCGAGCACACCCAGGACCTGTTCGCATGATCGCGACAGGATTTAACGCTTAGGTAAGCGGCCGAGCGGCGTAGCCGCGAAGGTCGCGCTTGACCGCCGTGTTCGGCGGCGCTTTACGGACAAGGAGAACGAAATGGAACACATGGAAATAGTGGATATGAGCACCGAAGAGGGACGCGCAACGGTTGAGGAATACGATCGCGACAAGGCCGAGACGGTGCGCTTTGGGCAGCAGCTTTTCGCAAAGATCAAGCGCAGCAGCAAGTATTACAACCAGAACGAATGGGCGGAGGCCGAACCGAAACGCTGGGGAGGATTTCCGTTCAAGGTGCGGGTCGATCCGACCTACGGCGAATACTGCATTCAGGGCGGCCCCGGCGGGCAATACCGGCTGGCCGACGTGAATCTCTTCGTTGTCGAGGGCGGCCGCGAGCTGCGGATTTCGTGACGCCGAACGCTGGCGGTAACGCGACTGAGCGTAGCGAAGGTCGCGTTGACCGCAATGTTGGACGGCTGACGCCACCATGCTGATACCACTTGTGACCTTCGAGGAAATTGACCTGGCGGCGGCCAATGAGTGCTTGGCCGCCTGGGGCCACAAGATGGGGCCGCTTGAGCGCGGGAACAAGGCCGGCGTTCACTACGCACTGTGCCACGACGGGCGGCCGGTGGCGGTGGCGATGACCTCGACGCTGATTCGTGAGCGGGTAGGCGGTGGATTGGGACACCTGACGCGCGAGAATGCCTGCGAGCTTTCGAGGCTTTGCGCCGAGCGCGCCGGACTCTGCCGGGTTGCACTGCGGCTATGGCGGGAGTTCGTTTTCCCGGCGACGGGTTACGAGTATGCGATCAGCTACCAAGATGCGGACATTCACAACGGGAACACCTACCGCTTCGACGGCTGGACGCGAGAGGCGTTTTCTCGCAGCGGAACCGACAGCCGGAGTGGCCGCCGGGGAAGAAACAAATGGATATGGGTATGGCGCAACCCAAAGGCGCCCAACGCTTAGGTGATGGGCCGAGGCAACGCCAGTTGCCGAAGGTCCAGCGCGAAGCGCGACATCGACCGGAGTGTTAGAAGGCTGCGGTCAACAAGGAAAAGAGGTGAAAAAATGGGGCAAGCAAAACAACGAGGAACGTTCTTGCAGCGCAAGGTCGAAGGTGAGGCAAGACGTATTGCCGAAGAACTGCGCCGCCGGGAAGAGGAAGCGGCGCGCGAGGCGGCATTGACGCCAGCACAAAAAGAAGCGCGCCGAAAACTGCAAATGGCGATTGGGTTTGTGACGGCCATTACACCGCCAGAAGTGCTGGCGGCTGCGAAATTCGGAAGGGCATTGTTTTGACTTCTAACTTGAATTCAACGACACCCGATGTCGCGCCACCCGGCCGCGATGTCGCTTAAGACAAACCGAATCTCCGGAGGACAGCACCATGCCTGCCGTTATTGAAAAAAACGCGACACACGAAACCGCCAAACGCGACATCGTTCCGGTGGCTCAACAGCCCCGCCTGCTCGACCAGGTTCGGGCCCGCATCTGCGTCCTGCACTACAGCCGGTCGACCGAGAAAACCTACATCCACTGGATTCTCGACTTCATCCGCTTTAGTGACCGGCGCCACCCGAAAGATATGGGCGCGCAGGAAGTTGAAGCCTACCTGTCGCACCTGGCTACCGACCGCGATGTCGCTGGCGGAACGCAGAACCAGGCCATGCATGCCATCCTGTTTCTCTACAAGCAGGTGCTCGGCATTGACCTACCCTGGCTGGACGGCGTCACACGAGCCAAGGAAAGCAAGCGCATTCCGACCGTCCTGACGCAGTCTGAGACACGGGCGCTACTCGATCAGACCAGCGGACTGCCCGGACTAGTCATCCGCCTACTCTACGGTACCGGCATGCGCCTGATGGAAGGCCTGCGCCTGCGAGTCAAGGACATCGATTTTCACGGCCGTGCTATCACCGTCCGTGCGGGCAAAGGAGACAAGGATCGCATCGTCCCGCTGCCGGAATGCCTGATCGAACCGCTTAAGGCCAGGCTCGACGAGCGGCGAAAGATGCATGACGTCGATCTCGCCAAAGGCATGGCCGACGTCGAACTGCCGCACGCTCTTGAACGGAAATACCGCAACGCCGGCAAGGAGTTCGGCTGGCAATACATCTTCGCCGCTGCCGACTACTCGACCGACCCGCGCACCGGCGTCATCCGCCGCCACCACCTGCACGAAAAGACTATCCAGCGCCACGTCAAGGAAGCCGCCCGGCGCGCCGGCATCCTGAAACCGACACACCCGCACACCCTACGCCACAGCTTCGCCACCCACCTGCTCGAATCCGGTGCCGACATCCGCACCGTGCAGGAACTGCTGGGCCACGCCGACGTCTCGACAACGATGATCTACACCCATGTTCTCAACCGCGGCGGCCGCGGCGTCATCAGCCCGCTGGATAGGATCTGATCATGCCCGCCATCGACAACGATTCCCTGCTGGCCATCACCTCCGGCCTGCTCTACCTGGCCATCGTCTGGCAATGACCTCCTACGCCGCCCAGAAAGGCCGCGCCGCGCCAGTAGCAAAATCCGCGACGGATACTTTGCCACCACCCCTTACCGAGGTAGCTGAAGCCAGAATAGAGGCCAATAAGGGGTTCGTGCTCAATCACATGCCCGAGCTACTGCAGACCATCCGAGCATTGCACGCGGATGGAATGATCGACGGATGGCGTTCGGTGTTGCTGTGCACGCTGCTTGACGAATCGGGTAATGAGTAGTTTCCTGACAACCGCCGAGATTGCGGACCTGACGGATCGCCAGTTGCCGAGCAAGCAGATTGCCTGGCTGGCCGAAAACCGCTGGAAGTTCGCCGTCTCGGCCGCCGGCAGACCGAAGGTGGCGCGGTCATTCTATGATTTCATGCTCGGGACAGCGACGAAAGAACCCGACGAACAACAAGAACCTGATTTCTCTGGCTGGGTGAACAAGCATGGTGGGGCGACGGAAAAGCAATCTGGAACTCGGCATGAGCCGGCTCTACGTCTACGAGGGAAAACGGACGACGACCTATTACACAATCGACCGCCACAACAAATACATCAACCTCGGCAAGGACCTTCGCTCAGCCAAAAAACAGCTGCTCGAGCTGGAAGGTGAAGCGCCAGAACCCGGTACCATCGCCGACTACCTGGACGACCTGATCAAGGCGCGCTGGAAGCTGGTCGCGAAAAAGAAACTGGCCACTCGCACCGTCGAAACGAACGAATCGGAGGCAGAGAAGCTAAAAGACTTCTTCGGCAATATGAAGCCGGAGGCCGTCAAGCCATCCCACGTCTGGCTCTACCTGCACAAATACCGCGGAGCCGAAAGCCCTGTCCGCGCCAACCGCGAAATTGCCCTTTTATCGACCCTGTTCAACGGCCTGCTCGGCGCCGGTATCGTCGACAGAAACCCGTGCGTCGGCGTCGAGCGAAACACCGAGACCCCGCGCGACAGACTGGTCAGCGATATAGAGTTCAAATCATTCCTGAAATACTGCTGGCGCCACGGCGACGCCGGCCGCCGCATCGCCCTGGCCGGCTACATCGCCTACATCACCGGCAAGGCCCAGGGCCAAATCCTGAGACTCAACCGGGGCCAGCTAACCAAGGACGGAATCGCGTTCGCCAAACGCAAGCGCGGCGCCGAAACGCTAGTCCTCTGGACCCCGCTACTGCGCAAGCTGATCAAGGCCTCGATAGACATGCCATGCACCATCGATCCGCTCTACGTCATTCACAGCCAGGCCGGCACACCCTACACGACATCGGGATTCAAGGCCCTGTGGCATCGCCGCATGGGCGAATGGTGCGCCCTCGGCCACGAACGCTTCACCTTCCACGACCTTCGCGCCAAAGCCGTCACCGACATGACCGAGCAGGGCCGAAAAGCCAGCGACCTAACCGGCCACCGCCAGGAATCAACCATCGCCAGCGTCTACGACCGCCGCCGAGTCCGAAAATCCCACGCCGTGAAGTAACCATCTTAGGAAAACCGGCCATTCATCTTTAGAAGTTTCCCAACGCCGGTCACTCTGCATAACAGCCAAAAAGCGAAAAGCCCCGCCAGTCATAGACCGCGGGGCTTTGAATACTGGGGCGACTGATGGGGCTCGAACCCACGACAACCGGAATCACAATCCGGGACTCTACCAACTGAGCTACAGCCGCCGCTGAAGAAGGCGCGCATTGTAAGCGTCTGTCTACAGCCAATCGGGCCTATTCTCGCTGTTCGGCAGAAGCCTCCGGCATTCGACCTGCCGTGATATTATTGTCTGCTTTATTTTTCGGCTCCGAAGTCACAAGGAACTCTCATGGAAGCAACTACTGCACAAGCTAACGAACTTGAACGCCGCATCGACCTCTCCATCGCCATTGCCGATGTTGAAAAGGTCATGGAACAGCGCCTGAAGCGCATGGGCAAGAACATGAAGGTACCGGGTTTCCGTCCGGGCAAGGTACCGTTCAACATCGTCAAGCAGCAGTACGGCGACCAGGCGCGCCACGAAGTGCTGTCCGAGGAACTCGACCGTGTTTTCGGCGAAACCGTCACCGAAAAGAAGCTGCGCGTTGCCGGTTACCCGCGCATCGAGCCGAAGACGACCGAAAGCACCACGCACATCGAGTTCTCTGCCATTTTCGAGATCTACCCGGAATTCACCCCGGGCGAGCTGTCGACCGCAGAAATCGAACGCCCGATTCTCGAAGTCAGCGCCGCCGAAGTCGACAAGACCTTGGACATCCTGCGCAAGCAACGCGTGTCCTATGAAGATGCCGACCGCGCCGCCGCCAAGGAAGACCGTGTTGTCATCGACTTTCTCGGCAAGAAGGATGGCGTACCATTCCAGGGCGGAGAAGCCAAGGATTACCCGTTCGTGCTCGGCCAGGGCCAGATGCTGCCTGACTTCGAAACCGCTGTTGAAGGTACCAAGGCCGGCGAAACCAAGACTTTCGACCTGACCTTCCCGGCCGATTACCACGCCAAGGATCTGGCTGGCCAGACAGTCCAGTTCGACATCACCGTCAAGCAGGTTCAGGCGCCGGTACTACCCGAACTCAACGCCGAATTTGCCTCCAGCATGGGCATTGCCGATGGCGACGTGACCAAGATGCGCGCCGAAATCGAAGCCAACTTGAAGCGTGAAGTGAAACGCCGCATCGAAGGCAAGCTCAAGGATCAGGTCATGGAAGCCCTGATCAAGGCCAACCCGATCTCCATTCCGACCTCACTGATCGACATGGAAATCCAGCGCCTCATGCAGGCCGCCCGCCAGGACATGGAACAGCGCGGCATGAAGATCAAGGACATGCCGATTCAACCCGAGTGGTTTGCCGACCAGGCAAAACGCCGCGTCACGCTTGGCCTGATCCTTGCTGAGGTAGTGAAAACGGAGAAGCTTCAGGCAAGCCCCGAACAGGTTCGTGCGATGGTTGAAGAAAACGCCCAGAGCTACGAGCACCCGGAAGAAGTCATCCGCTGGTATTACGCTCAACCGCAGCGCCTGCAGGAAGTTGAAGGCGTCGCCATTGAAAACAACGTGGTTGCGTGGGTCCTGGGCAAAGCCAAGGTCACCGACAAGGCCGCAGTTTTTGATGAACTGATGGGTCAGAAGCAGTAATCCGGACCTTGTTGTAAAAGCAACAATCGTCTTGAATGTAACGAAATGGCAACAGACAAGGGCTGACATGAATATCGACAACGCAAGCAACTGGGATCCACAGGCACTCGGCATGGTCCCCATGGTGGTAGAGCAGAGCGGACGTGGCGAACGCGCGTACGACATCTATTCGCGCCTCCTCAAAGAGCGCGTGATTTTTCTTGTCGGCCCGGTCAACGACGTCACGGCCAACCTGGTCGTCGCCCAGTTGCTGTTCCTCGAAGCGGAAAATCCGGACAAGGACATCTACTTCTACATCAACTCGCCGGGCGGCTCGGTGACGGCCGGCATGTCGATCTATGACACCATGCAGTTCATCAAGCCGGACGTGTCGACGCTGTGTATCGGCCAGGCCGCCTCGATGGGCGCCTTCCTGCTCAACGCCGGCGCCAAGGGCAAGCGTTTCGCCCTGCCCAACTCCCGCGTCATGATTCACCAGCCGCTGGGCGGCTTCCAGGGCCAGGCCTCGGATATCGCCATCCACGCCAAGGAGATCCTGTCGATTCGTGACCGCCTCAACCGGATCATGGCCGAACACAGCGGCCAGCCGCTTGAGCGCATCGAAAAAGACACCGACCGCGACAATTTCCTTTCGGCTACAGAAGCAGCTGAATACGGTTTGATCGACAAGGTATTGACCCGCCGCGACGCGGCTTGAACGGAGAGCTACAGATGACCAAAGGGACCCCGGAAAAACT
>PHCH01000107.1 GCA_002840785.1 Betaproteobacteria bacterium HGW-Betaproteobacteria-4
GGCGCAGCCGGCACCGACCCAGGGTCGCCTTCTTCTTTGGCTACTTTCTTCTTGGCGAAGCAAGAAGAAAGTACGCCCGCCAGCAAGGCGGAACCCCAAGCCAATTAAAAAATCAGAGACAAAACCATGACCGACCTCACCCAAGACCTCAGCAAACTGCTGCCCGACCACCAGATCATCACCGACGACCTCCGTCGCCTGGCCTACGGCACCGACGCCAGCTTCTATCGCCTGATGCCCGAGGTCATCGCCGTCATCGAGAGCGAGGAAGAAGCCCGCCAGGTCTTGAAAGCCGCCAAACAGCACAACCGCCCCATCACCTTCCGCGCTGCCGGCACCAGCCTTTCCGGCCAGGCCATCACCGATGGCATCCTGGCCCTGATCGGCGAGGGTTTCGCCACCTATGAGCTGAACGCCGACGCCAGCAGGGTCAAGGTCGGCCCCGGCATCGTCGGCGGCGAGGTTAACCGCCGCCTCGCCCCGTTCGGCAAAAAGATCGGCCCTGATCCGGCCTCCATCGGCGCTGCCAAGATCGGCGGCATCGCCGCCAATAACGCTTCCGGCATGTGCTGCGGCACGGCGCAGAACAGTTACCGGACGCTGGCCGGCATGCGTGTCATGCTGGCTGATGGCAGCGTGCTCGATACCGAGGATCACCTGAGCGTCGATGCCTTCTCCAAATCGCACGCCGTGCTGCTCGGCGAACTCGAGCGACTGGGCAGCGATACGCGCGCCAACGCCAAGCTGGCCGAGCGCATCCGCCACAAGTTCAAGATCAAGAACACCACCGGCTACAGCCTCAATGCGCTGATCGATTACGAAGATCCGATCGACATCCTGTCGCACCTCATGATCGGCTCGGAAGGCACGCTCGGCTTCATTTCGCGCATCACCTACAACACGGTGATCGAAGACCCGTTCAAGGCCTCGGCGCTGGTTTTCTTCCCGGACATCCGCACGGCCTGCGAGGCGGTCATCCGCCTCAAACCACAGCCGGTGTCGGCGGTCGAACTGCTCGACCGCCCTGCCCTGCACTCGGTCGAGAACAAGCCCGGCCTGCCGGCCATCATGCGAGAACTGGGCGAGGAAGCCGCCGCGCTGCTCATCGAAGTCCGCGCTGCCACGGTCGACGGGATAAATGAGCGAATTTCGCAAGTCCATGCCGCCATGGACGGCGTCGCCACCGTCGAGCCAATGCAGTTCTCGACCGATCCAGCCACTTGCGAGATGTACTGGAAAGTCCGCAAGGGCACCTTCCCGGCCGTCGGCGCCATGCGCCGCACGGGCACCACGGTGCTCATCGAGGATGTCGCCTTCCACATCGAAAACCTGGCCGATGCCACGCTCGACCTGCAGGCCCTGCTCCGCCACCACGGCTACCACGAGGCGATCATTTTCGGCCACGCGCTGGAAGGCAACCTGCATTTCGTCATCACCCAGGATTTCGGTGATGCCAGCGAAGTCGACCGCTACGCCCGCTTCATGGACGACCTCTGCCACATGGTCGTCGACAAATATGACGGCTCGCTCAAGGCCGAACACGGCACCGGCCGCAACATGGCGCCTTTCGTCGAACTGGAATGGGGCAAGGAAGCGGCCGACCTGATGCGCCGGATCAAGGCCCTGTTCGACCCGGAAAACCGCCTCAACCCAGGCGTCATCCTCAACGACAACCCGCACGCCCACCTCGAAAACCTCAAGCCGATGCCGGCCGCCGAAGACATCGTCGACCGCTGTATCGAATGCGGCTTCTGCGAACCGCTCTGCCCGTCGCACCGGCTGACCCTCTCGCCACGCCAGCGCATCACCAGCGTGCGCGAACTGGCGCGTCGTGCTGCAGCGGGCGAACCGGCCGGCAGCGTCGGCGAGGACTACGCCTACATGGGCCTCGACACCTGCGCCGGCTGCGGCCTGTGCTCAACCGCCTGCCCGGTCGGCATCGACACCGGCGACCTGACCCGCCGTCTACGTGGCCGCAAGCTGGGCGACACAACCCGCGCCGTCAATGCCTGGACCGGCGAGCATTTCGCCACCCTGGCCAACGCCTCGCGCCTCGGCCTGAATGTCGGCCACGCCGTTTCCGGCGTCCTTGGCGACAACTTCCTCGGCCGCATCTCGGGCGGTGCCTGGAAGAAGAACATGCCGCACGCCGGCAAGGCCCCTGCAGCCCGCAGCACCCAGGGCGACCCAGTCGTTTATTTCCCGACCTGCGGCGGCCGCATCTTCGGGCCATCGACTGCCGGTGAAAAACAACTCGGCGACGTCATCCTCGAGCTACTCACCCGCGCCGGCTACGCACCGATCCTGCCGGAAGGTTTCGACAGCCTGTGCTGCGGCCAGATGCTGGCCAGCAAGGGCATGGCCGAGGAAGCCGACGGCATGTCGAAGAGCCTCGAAGCAGCGCTCATGAAGGCCTCGCAGAACGGCAAATACCCGGTGATCATGGACGCCAGCACCTGCTCGGCCCGCATGCAGAAGTACCTGGCCGGCCGCCTCAAACTCTACGACTTCCACGAGTTCGCCCATGACGCCCTGCTGCCACGCCTGATGATCGAGAAGCAGCCCGGCCCCATCGCCCTTCACGTCAATTGCAGCGTCCGGAAAGCCGGTGCCGATGCCAAGCTGAAGACACTGCTTGCCGCCTGCGTCGAGCAGATCGTCGAACCAGCCGGCGTCACCTGCTGCGGCTTTGCCGGTGACCGCGGCTTCGTCGTGCCGGAACTCAACCGCCACGCCCTGCGCCACATCCATAAAGATCTGCCGGCCAACTGCGCCTGCGGCGTCTCCACCAACCGCACCTGCGAAATCGGCCTGACCGCCGAAACCGGCATCAATTACCAGTCGATTGCCTATTTGCTCGAAAAATGCAGTCGACCGCAGCAAACCTGTTGAGGATTTCCCTAACAGCGCAAACCCTGACGAATTGCTAAGTTACGCCCGATCAAACTGTACAAGAAGATCCTCGTCGCCATCGACGACAGCACCACCTCCCAAGGCGCGCTTGCCGAGGCACTGCACATCGCCCGGACAAGCAAGGCCAAGCTCTACATCACCCACGTTGCCGACGAAACCGTCCTCAACCTGCACGGTCATGCCATGACCAGTGCGGTGAACCTGGACGGCGCCGTGGCCAACCTGGTCCAGGCCGGGCGCGCCCTGCTCGACAAGGCGATGGAATCGGCCCCCGACATCGATGCCGAAGCCCTGCTGCTGGAAGCCAGTAACCGGCGCATTTCCGAAGTCATTTCGGAGAAGGCCAAGGAATTGGGCGTCGACCTCATCGTCATCGGCCGTCACGGCCAGCGCGGACTGGCCACGCTGATTCTCGGCTCGGTGGCCGAACAACTGGCCAAAATCGCCGACGCCTCCGTGCTTCTGGTCAGAAAGCACTAGCCAGCCGAGGGCGCAGAGGCCAAAATATCGAGAAAAACAAACAATACCGATAACACCAAACAGGAAACAGCACATGCCTCAAGCCTTACCGGACACCAACAAGGACGAACCTCTCCGCGACGACATCCGCCTGCTCGGCCGCATCCTCGGCGATACCGTGCGCGAGCAGGAGGGTGAATCGGTGTACGACATCGTCGAACGCGTCCGCCAGACCGCCGTGCGCTTTGCCCGCGACGGCGACCCGGCCGCCCGCGACGAGCTCGCCGCCCTGCTCGACCCGCTGCCGCGCGACACCACCCAGGCCGTCGTCCGCGCCTTCAGTTACTTCCTGCAACTGGCCAACATCGCCGAAGACGAGCACCACATCCGCCGCCGTCGCGCCCACGATCTGGCCGGCTCGCCGCCGCGCGAAGGCAGTCTCATTTTTGCCCTCGATTCCCTGTCGACCGCAGCAGTCTCGCCCGAAGTCATCGCCGACTTCTTCGCCCACGCCGTCGTCGCCCCGGTGCTCACCGCCCACCCGACCGAAGTCCAGCGCCAGAGCCTGATCCGCAATCACCGCGACCTGGCCCGCCTGCTCGACCAGCGCGAACGCCTGCAGATGACGCCGGAAGAAGCCGCCGAGAACGATCTCGCGCTGGCCAATGCCGTGCTCACCCTGTGGCAGTCGCGGATGCTGCGCCCGGTGCGCCTCAAGGTGCTCGACGAGGTCAAGAACGGCATCACCTACTTCAAGGAAACCTTCTTCACCGAACTGCCGCGCCTCTACATCCAGGCCACGCAGCAACTGCAGAAACGCTACCCCGACACGCATTGGGCGCTGCCGCCCTTCTTCCGCGTCGGCAGCTGGATCGGCGGCGACCGCGACGGCAACCCCTTCGTCACCGCCGACATCCTGCGCGAAGCGCTGCGCCTGCAATCAGCCGCCACGCTCAACCACTACCTCGAAGAAATCCACGAGCTGGGTGGCGAGCTGCCGCTTTCCGACCTGCTCGTCAAGGTCACGCCCGAATTGCTGGCCCTGGCCGAGCATTCGACCGACCACTCGCCGCAACGGGCCGACGAACCCTACCGCCGCGCCCTCTCCGGCATCTATGCCCGGCTCGCCGCCACGGCCCGCGCCCTCGACCACGTCGAACCGGTCCGCCACGAGATTGGCCACGCCGACGCCGACGCCTACGCCACGCCGGACGGCCTGCGCGCCGACCTCAAGGTGCTGGCCAATTCGCTCAAACTCAACGGCAGCGCCGCCCTGGCCGGCCGTCGCCTGCGTCGCCTGCTCCGTGCCGTACAGGTTTTCGGCTTCCATCTGGCGCCGATCGACCTGCGCCAGAATTCCGAAGTCCACGCCCGCAGCGTCGCCGAACTGCTCGCCGGCGCCGGCCGTTGCCCGGACTACGAAGCGCTTTCCGAAAATGAGCGAATTTCCCTGTTGACCGTGGAAATCGCCACGCCGCGCCCGCTTTACTCGCCTTACCTGAGTTATTCCGAAGAAACCCGGGGCGAACTGGCCATATTCTTCGCCGCCCACGAGCTGCGCGCCAAGTACGGCGCCGCCGCCCTGCCCAACTGCATCATCTCGAAAACCGACGGCGTTTCCGACCTGCTCGAACTCGCCCTGCTCCTCAAGGAATCCGGCCTGCTGCTGCCGGGTGCCCAGCCGAAGCTGGAAGTGAACATCATCCCGCTCTTCGAAACCATCGAAGACTTGCAAAAGAGCGCCGCGACCATGGCCGGCGTCTTCGCCATTCCGGGCTACCGCGAACTGATCGCCGGCCGTGGTGACGAGCACGAAGTCATGCTCGGCTACTCCGACTCCAACAAGGACGGCGGCTTCCTGACCTCGGGCTGGGAACTCTACAAGGCCGAGATCGAGCTGGCCCAGGTATTCAAGCAACACGGCGTCCGCCTGCGCCTGTTCCACGGCCGCGGCGGCTCGGTTGGCCGCGGTGGCGGGCCGACCTACCACGCCATCCTGGCCCAGCCGGCCGGCGCCGTTTCCGGCCAGATCCGCCTGACCGAACAGGGCGAAGTCATTTCGACCAAATACGGCAACGCCGACACCGGCCGCCGCAACCTCGAAGTGCTGCTTGCCGCGACGCTCGAAGCCAGCCTGACCGACCATGAAAACAAGGTCGAGCCGGCCGAGCAATTCCACGCCGTGATGGACGAACTGTCGCAACGCGCCTTCAATGCCTATCGCGGCCTGGTTTATGAAACGCCGGGCTTCACCACCTATTTCCGGCAATCGACGGTGGTTTCCGAAATCGCCCTGCTCAACATCGGCAGCCGCCCGGCCTCGCGCAAGGCCTCCGAGCGCATCGAAGACCTGCGGGCCATTCCCTGGGTCTTCAGCTGGGCCCAATGCCGGCTCATGCTGCCCGGCTGGTACGGCTTCGGCTCGGCAGTCGACGGTTATCTGGCGGCCAATCCGCAAGGTCTGGCCACGCTGCGCCGGATGGTCAAATCCTGGCCCTTCTTCAAGAGCGTGCTCTCCAACATGGATATGGTGCTGGCCAAGACCGACCTCGCCATTGCCTCGCGTTACGCCGAACTGGTCGTCGATGCCGAGTTGCGCGGCCGCATCTTCAGCCAGATCAAGGCGGAATGGGCGCTGACCCGGAAGCATCTGCTGGCCATCCTCGAACAGGACGATTTCCTGGCCGACAACCCCATGCTCAAGCGCTCGCTGCAACTACGCTCGCCCTACATGGACCCGCTCAACCACCTGCAGGTCGAATTGCTCAAGCGCCACCGCGCCGGTGAAACCGACGAGCGCGTCGCCCGCGGAATCCACCTGTCGATCAACGGCATCGCCTCCGGACTGCGCAACAGCGGGTAAAATCGCCAGATGCCTACCATCATCAAACGCACAGTCTTTTTCGTCTCGGACGGCACCGGCCTGACCGTCGAAGCCCTTGGTCACAGCCTGATGACCCAGTTCGAGGACATCGAGTTCAAGCAGATCCGCATCCCCTTTCTCGACAACATCGACAAAGCCCGGGATGCGGTGGCACGCATCAACGCCCAGGGCGAGGCCGACGGCATGCGCCCCATCGTGTTCACCACCCTGATCGACCCGGCGCTCTCGGGTATCGTGCATCAGGCCGACGCCTTCTGCCTCTCCTACTTCGACTCCTTCCTGGCACCACTCGAAGCCGAGCTTGACCGGAAATCGAACCACACCGTCGGCCGTTCGCACGGCTCGGCCGAAAGTTCCGACTACAAGGAGCGCATCGAGGCCATCAACTACACGCTGGCCCACGACGACGGCATCACCGACCGCGATCTCGAAGAAGCCGACGTCATCCTCGTCGCCGTCTCGCGCTGCGGCAAGACACCGACCTCGCTCTATCTGGCCATGCAGTTCGGCCTCAAGGCCGCCAACTTCCCGCTGATCCCCGAAGACTTCGACCGTGGCCGCCTGCCGAGCACCCTGGAAAAGCACCGTCCGAAACTGTTCGGCCTGACCATCCAGCCCGAACGCCTCACCCAGATCCGCGAAGAACGCCGCGCCAGCAGCAAGTACGCCTCGCTGGCCAACTGCCGCTACGAAATCGCCGAGGCCGAAAAGATGATGCGCCGCGAAGGCATCCGCTGGCTGGACTCATCGACCAAGTCGATCGAGGAAATCTCGACGACGATATTGCAGGAATTGAAGTTGCGCTGAGGCGCTGAGGACGGCGCTACAGGGCACCCGTAAAAAATGGCGCATCGATCGATGCGCCATTTTTCCGTGCTGTTCTGCGCCTTTCAGGGCGGCAGCAAACCATACACATCCTCCAGCCGATCCCAGCCAACTTCTTTCAAAGCCTGGTTGAACAGTTCGGCAAGGCTGTCGTATTGGTAAATCCGGCAAAAAACGCCAACCGTCCTCATCAAGTCGTCCCGGCCCGGCAATGATCGAGCGTCGCTGCTCATGGCGGACAGCATGAAGCGCAAAGTACCAAAACGAAAAACGATTCCCAGGTAATTCTGGTAGGCCGATTGGGCGCCAAAGGGGAAGAAATCCCTGAACACTTCGTTCAGAACATAGTGGTCGAGCAAATACGGCGTTTGGGCCAAGGCGTCGGGCAGGTTTTTCAACCCCTGGCGGTAGTTTTCCGCCAAGGCGTCGGAACCGGGCAAGACATTTTCCCGGTCCTGGCCCAAGGCCTGCGCAATGGCATCCTGCACCATTTGGCGCGACGAAGATCTGGCCTGTTCCCTTCTCGATTTCCAGATGGTGTGGAACAGCTTTGCCTGAGAAACAGGGTCTGGCCGGATCCTGGAGAGCATTTTGGCGATCTCTCCACTCTCCATGGCAAACTGAAAGTTCTCCAGCAAATTGGCCATGGAGGGCGGGTTTTCCTCCTTGATCACCCGATCCAATTCACGACAAAAAGCCCCCAGGGCAGCCAGCTTTTCCCAGGTTTGCAGGCCTTCCATACGCATCAATTGAAAACAGAAGATACGAATCTCGTTCATTTCATGGAGAGAGATTCCCCATTTTTCATTGATCACATTGATCGTATCCGGCCGAACCGATATTTCAGCCTCGACAAAATCGAAGGCATCGGCATTGAGCAAGGCCTGGCGGGCGGCTTCCGGGCAGGAAAGGGTCAGGCTTTGTTCGACATTCCCCAGAATGTCGCGGGTAAAGCGCGGGTAATTGAAGCAGGTATTCGAAAGCTTGTCCTCGCCGATATCGCGATGTATGGCGCACCACCGCTCCTGCAGAAAAGGGCAGTCGTTCGTGCAAGGATCATTGATCGTGCTGGCGTATTTCTCGCGCGAAGGAGAACTTTCAATCCGGAGTTTGTTGTTGAACAAGCTTCGCAATGCCGGCGGGTAGGCTTTTGCCGGATCGACGTAGGCCTCCAGGCTTTTTTGATCGATCGCTATATCCCAGCCGCTGCAGCAGGTGTCCTCGCAGTCCGCACCGATGCAGCGGAAACGGCTGACGTAAAGGGGCAAAAGGGCTGTACAGGAATCCGTGCGGTGCAATATCGACATGATCCATTCCGATTGAGTGATCGACGATTTTTCCAATGTCGACGACGAGCGCCCCGAGCCAGCTAGCTCAAACGGCGGCGCACCATCTCGAACAAGCAAACCGCGGCGGCGGCACCAACGTTGAGCGATTCGACCGTTCCCGGCATCGGTATCCTGATGCGCTGCCCGGCCAGTTCGATCAACTCCTGCCGCACCCCCAGCCCCTCGGCGCCGAACACCCAGGCAACCGGGCCAGCCAGTTCGGCGCGGTAAAGCGATGTTGCACCGTCCAGGCAGGTCACCGCCGTGATGCCTTCATAACCGGCCATGAAGCCGGCCAGATCGACCTCTTCGTGGATAGCCAGGGCAAAGTGGGCGCCCTGCCCGGCGCGCAGAACCTTGGGCGACCAGGCCGCGGCGCAGCCCGGCGAGAGCAGTGCCTGGGCGACGCCGGCGGCGGCGGCCGTGCGCAGCAGCGTGCCGACGTTGCCGGGATCCTGCACGCCGTCCAGCAAAATTGCGTCTTTTTTCCGGTTGACCGTAGCAATCGCCCGCGGCGTCTTGATGAGCGCCAACAAGCCGCTTGGCGTGTCGACCAGGCCAAGATCGCGCATCAGGGCATCGGCCAGAACGACTGTTTCCCGGCCCTCGACAAATCCGGCCACTTCGCCGCCGACCAAGGCGGATTCGGCAACGATCAAGGTCTCGACCGGACCGAACACCGCCTCATAGGATTCGACCAGATGCACGCCATCGAGCAGCGTCTGTCCGGTTTTCCGGCGTTCACGCCCGGATTCGGCCAGGCGCTTGAGCGACTTGAAAAATGCGTTGTCGCGGGACTGGATGAGTTTCATAGCAAGGAAAGCTGCTTCGCCACCGGGCCGAAACTCCGGCGATGGACCGGCGACGCGCCGTGTTCTTCCAGCGCCTGAAAATGCGCTGCCGTCGGGTAGCCCATGTGGCGGTCGAAACCGTACATCGGGTATTGCGCATGCAGGGCCAGCATCTCGGCATCGCGCACCGTCTTGGCGAGTATCGAGGCGGCGGCAATCGAGGCGATCTTGCCATCGCCCTTGATCACGGCTTCGCACGGAATGTCGAGCTTCGGACAGCGATTGCCGTCAACCATGGCCCCCGTCGGCCGCACGGCCAGCCCGGCGACGGCCCGTTGCATGGCAAGCATGGTGGCCTGCAGGATGTTGAGCTGATCGATCTCTTCGACCGAGGCCGAGGCTACCGCCCAGGCCATGGCACGTTCGCGGATCAGCACGGCCAGCGCATCGCGCTTCTTTTCGCTGAGCTTTTTCGAGTCGTTGAGACCAGGAATCGGATGCAGTGGATCGAGGATGACGGCTGCGGCAACGACCGTACCGGCCAGCGGCCCGCGTCCGGCCTCGTCGATACCGCACACGAGGCCTTCCGGGACGATCAGTTCAGGCATTCAACGACCGCATTGGCGGCCTTTTCAGCCGTGTTCTGGCGCAACTGCAGATGGAGGTCAGTGAAAGCCGCCTCAACCGCCGCAGCGTTTTCCTTGTCTTCGTACAACTTGATCAGGGCTTCGGCCAGGTTCTCGGGCGTCGCTTCATCCTGCAGGATTTCCGGGACCACATAGCGCCCGGCCAGTACATTGGGCAGCCCGACGTAGGGCAGATACGCCATGCGCTTCATGAGCCAGTAGGAAAACTTGGCAATCTTGTAGGTAATGACCATTGGCCGCTTGATCAGCGCCGCTTCGAGGGTCGCCGTGCCGCTGGCAACCAGCGATACATCGGCGGCGCCCAAGGCATCCTGGGCATGACCGAAGAGGATGCGGAAAGGCACCTGTCCGGCCTGCTGGCGATAAATCGCCGCTTCAAACTGAAGACGCGTTTCGCGAGTCGCCAGCGGCACGACGAAGAGTGCATTGGGCAGGCGCTCGCCGATCAGCTTGGCGGTCTGCACAAAGGTATCGGCCATCATGGCCAGTTCGCCCCGGCGGCTGCCTGGCAGCATGCCGAAAATCGGGTAATCGCGTGGCAATTCGAGTTTTTCCCGAACGGCCTGCTTGCTTGTCTGCAGCGGAATGATGTCGGCCAGCGGATGCCCGACATAGGTGACCGGGATGTGCTCTTTTTCGTAAAGCGGCGGCTCCATCGGGAACAGCGCCAAAACACGGTCAACCGCGCGGGCAATTTTCTTGATGCGCCCGCCTCGCCAGGCCCAGATCGACGGGCTGACGTAATGGATGGTCTTGACGCCTGCCGACTTGAGGCTGGTTTCCAGGCCCAGACGACATAGCCCATGACCGACAACTTTTCCATCGGCCACCAGGCATCGAACCCCCGCGACTCCATGCGCGGTCCGCCGATACCGAAAAACACGGCATCCGGCAAACGCTCTTTCAAGGCGGCAATCAAATGGCTGGCCAGGAGATCCCCGGAAGGCTCCCCTGCCACCATGGCTATCCTTACGGCGCGGCCCATGTCAGCGAATGATGCCGCGCTTGGAAACCTCGAGGAAATCGACAAAAAGCTGAACATCCGGCTGAGTCTTGGCATCCTCAGCAAGCTTGCTCTTGGCTTCTTCAAGCAACAAACCGGACTTGTAAAGAGTACGGTAGGCGCGCTTGAGCGAGGTGATCGATTCGGCGGTAAAGCCACGGCGCTTCAGGCCTTCGACATTGATGCCATACGGCGTCGCCGTGTTGCCGGCGGCCATCAGGTAAGGCGGCACATCCTGCAGGATCACCGTACTGACCGCGGTCATGACATGAGCGCCGATCTTGCAGAACTGGTGAACGCCGGTAAACCCCCCCAGAATCGCCCAGTCCCCAACTACGACATGGCCTGCCAGCGATGCATTGTTGGCGAAAGTGACCTTGTTGCCGACCTGGCAGTCGTGCGCAATGTGTACATAAGCCATGATCCAGTTGTCATCGCCAATCCTCGTCGCCCCGGCATCCTGAACCGTGCCCAGATTGAAGGTGCAGAATTCGCGGATGACGTTGCGATCACCGATTTCCAGACGGGTCGGTTCGCCCGCGTACTTCTTGTCCTGCGGCACCTCGCCAAGCGAGCAGAACTGGAAAATCCGGTTATCACGACCGATGCGGGTATGGCCACGAATCACGGTATGCGGACCGACGACGGTGTTGTCGCCGATCTCGACATGCGGACCGATGATCGAATAGGGACCGATCTCGACATTGGCCCCGATCCTGGCGCCCGGATCCACAATTGCAGTCGAATGAATCATGCTACAGCTTCCGCTGGGCGCACATCAGACGCGCCTCGGCCACCAATTGGCCATCGACCCGTGCCTCGGCCTTGAATTTCCAGACGCCGCGCATCTGGCGCTCGATTTCGGCGTGCAGGTGCAACTGGTCGCCCGGCAAAACAGGCTTCTTGAAACGCGCATCATCGATGCCAGCAAAATAGAAAACCGTATCGGCCGACGGCTTTTCATCCATCGACTTGAACGACAGAATACCGGCCGCCTGGGCCAGCGCTTCCATGATCAACACCCCCGGCATGACCGGATGATGCGGAAAATGTCCCATGAAAAACGGCTCGTTGATCGTCACGTTCTTGTAAGCGTGAATGGATTTGCCCAACTCGATTTCCACGACACGATCAACCAGCAGAAACGGGTATCGGTGCGGTAGGTGCTCCATGATTGCTTGAATATCCATTGAATCGACCCCTTGTACGTTTTATTTAAGTTTTTTTTCAAGCTCGGCAACACGCTCTGCCAGTCTGGCCAGCCGGCGAATATGCGACGCATTGCGCAACCAGTCTTCATGCGTATCGAGTGGCTGCACGCTGGTATAGACACCAGGCTTCATGATGCTCTTCATGACAGTCGACCCACCGGAAATCGTCGTACCGCCGACGATATTCAAATGCCCCGAAATCATTCCGGCACCACCGACGATGCAGTGTTCACCGAATACGGTACTACCCGCAACGCCAGTACACCCAGCCAGTACGCTGTTTTCTCCGATCCGGCAGTTGTGCCCAACGTGAACCAGATTGTCGATCTTGCAACCATCGCCGATCACGGTATCTTCGAGAGCGCCACGGTCGACTGTCGTATTGGCACCAATTTCAACATCGTTGCCTATCGTCACCCCGCCAATTTGCGGAATTTTCACCCAGGTTTGCCCATCCGGGGCAAAACCGAATCCGTCAGCACCGATCACGGCACCGGAATGCAGTATGCACCGACGGCCGATACTGCATTCATGGTAAACAGTGACATTGGGGTAAATGATGGAAGCATCGCCGATATTCACACCGTCGCCGATCACACAACCGGCATGGACAACGACGTTTTCGCCCAATACAACCCCGCGGCCAATGACCACATTCGGGCCAATGGCTACGCTGTCCGGCACGGCGGACTCGAGCACTGCGCTCGAATGAACACCACTAATACCGACCGCCTGCGGATTGAGTAACGCAGCAACCCGGGCATAGTAGGCGTAGGGATTGCCAGTGATGATACGGGGGCCGGAAAACTCCTCGGCGGCATCCGGACGCAAAATGACCGCCGATGCATTGCAGGTCGCCAATTGGCTCCTGAATTTCGGATTGGCCAGAAAAGTTATCTCGCCCTCGCCGGCAGAAAGGAGTGGCGCTACGCGCAAAATGCGGGTTTGCGGGTCTCCAAGCACATCGCCGCCCAATTGGGCGGCGATGTCGGCAAGAGTATAGGAAGTCTCACCCCTACCAACCATATTACTTGCCTTCCGACAGGGCCTTGATCACACGGTCCGTCACATCCAGACGAGGACTCACCCAGACGACATCCTGCAGAATCAGGTCGTACTTTTCGCTCTCGGCAATCTGCTTGATCGCCTTGTTGGCTTTCTCGATGACGGCAGCGTTTTCCTCATTCTGGCGCAGATTCAGGTCCTCTCGGAACTCACGCTGACGACGTTGGAATTCGCGGGAAATTTCGCCGAACTCTTTCTCCTTCGTCCGACGTTCGCTTTCCGCCATGGTCACGGAATTCTTCTCCAGATTTTCCTGCAGCCCCTGCAACTGCTTGGCCATCCGCTGCAGATCCTGATCGCGCTTGGCAAACTCACCTTCCAGTTTCTTTGCCGCCTTCTGGGCAGCGGGCGCATCGCGGAAAATGCGCTGCGTATTGACGTAACCAACCTTCAACTCGGCAGCTACTGCACCGGTGACGAACAGTGCAGAAATTAAGGATGCGAGAACTACGGACTTGATTTTCAACTTGACACTCCTGAATTAAAACGTGGTGCCCATCTGGAACTGGAATTTAACGGACCTATCGGAGAAATCCACGCAGCCGACAGACCCGTCGAATAGCGAAGGCCACTGGAAGACTGAGCAGCATCGTTCCCATACACCTGGCCGGCGTCAAAGAACCATCCCATGCGGAAGCTCTTTTCCATGCCCGGAATTCCCCATAGCAACTCGGCATTTCCAATCACCCGGCTGTTACCCCCCAGCCTGTATTGGTTGCCACTCGCATCGGTCTGAACCGGGCCCAGACTGGACGCTTTGTATCCACGCACAGAACCAATGCCCCCCGCGTAGAAATTCTTGAAGAAAGGTAGTCCGGAATCGCCATAGCCTTCGGCATAACCGACTTCACCGTTCAGCATCAGCGTGAACCTCGAAGTGAGCGGGACGAAATGCTGCAGTTGATAACTGGCACGGTAGTAAGTCAGGTCACCACCGGGCAGCGCCACTTCCAGCGCAGCTTTTTGATACGTTCCCCGGGTCGGGAAGAAGTAGCTATCCTTGCCATCGCTCGCCCAGCTCAGGGTTAGCGGGATGGAAAGATTCGTTTCACCAAAATTATTGACGTAATCGATGTAATACTGAGGACTATTGGCATAGGTCGTAATAGTTGTCGAATCGACACCCAAGCCAAAACCAAGCGACTCCTTTTCCCCAATCGGGAACCCGAAACGGAGCCCACCACCATAGGATGACGAACTATAGGCAGCAATCGCCGTAGTCGTCGTATTCACCGTCCGCTGATAAATATCGAAGCCCTGGCTGACACCATCCTGCGTGAAATACGGATTGGTATAGGAAAACACATAGGTTCGATAGGTCTTGGCAGAATTGACCTGAATTGAAACGTTGTTGCCGCTACCCATGAAGTTGTTCTGGGCGATCGAGCCGGAGAGGATGATCTTGTCGGTGCTCGATGTACCAAGACCCAGCATCAAATTTCCCGTCGGCTTCTCAGTCACATTGACGTTGACATCCAATTGGTCTGCCGTGCCAGATACCGCCGGTGTCTCGACGGCAACATCGCCAAAAAAGCCCAGGCGGTCGATGCGCTGCTTGGAAGCAGTTACCTTGTCGGCATCGTACCAGCCGCCTTCCATCTGGCGCATTTCCCGGCGGATAACCTCATCGCGAGTCTTGGTATTCCCTGTCACATTGATGCGACGGACGTAAACCCGCTTGCCCGGATCAACAAATATGGTGAAAGCCACCGTGCGCTTTTCTTTGTCGATTTCCGGTGCGGCATTGACGTTGGCAAACGCGTAGCCCTCTTTGCCAAGTCGGTCGCTGATGGCCTTGGTCGTGTCATTGAGTTTTTCACGAGAAAAGACATCACCCGGCTTGATCGTCACCAGCTTTTTCAACTCATCTTCGGAAATTGAAAAATCGCCAGCCATCTTCACCGATGACACCTGGAAACGCTCGCCTTCAACAAGGTTGGCGGTAATGTACACGTCCTGCTTGTCGGGAGAAATCGAAACTTGTGTCGACTCGACGGTGAATTCGAGGTAACCCTGGTTCATGTAAAAAGACTTCAGTTTTTCCAGATCGGCCGACAATTTCTGCCGCGAATACTGATCGTTCTTGGTATACCAGGTCAACCAACCGGGCGTCGTCAGTTCAAACTGACTGAGCAACTCTTTTTCGGAGAAGGCCTTGGTGCCGACCAGATTGATCTGCTTGATCTTGGCAGCAGAACCTTCTTCGATGTTGAAATTGATTCCGACACGATTGCGCTCGAGCGGCGTAACGGTGGTCGTGATATTCGCGGCATACTTGCCCCGCGTCAGGTATTGGCGCTTGAGTTCCTGCTCGGCCTTTTCCAGCAGCGCACGGTCGAAGATGCGTCCGTCGGCAATCCCCGTTTCCTTGAGCGCCTTGACAATGACATCCTTGTCGAACTCCTTGAGACCGACAAAATTAATGGTCGCAATGGCCGGGCGCTCCTGGACGACAACGACCATGACATCCTTCTCGACCTCAATTCGCACATCCTTGAAGAAGCCCGTGGCAAAGAGTGCCTTGATCGACTGCGCTGCCTTTTCATCAGTCAGCGTTTCACCGACCTTGACTGGCAAATATCCGAAAACCGTCCCGGCCTCGGTGCGCTGAATGCCTTCGACCCGGATGTCCTTGACCGCAAAAGGTTCAAAAGCCATTGCCGGTGATGCAAAGGCGGCAGCAATCAGGATGGACAACAGGGATTTTTTCATCGTTCAGCCGTTAAACAGGCGAGTCAAGTCGTTAAAAAAGGCGAAAGCCATCAATGCAAACAGAATGGACATGCACCGGGATGGGAAGCAGATTCAGCACGCCCAGACTGATGCTGAGCAGCGCCATGAACTTGAGGTAATAGTCCAGCCCGAGACGCGCTGACTGGCCCGCATAATCGGCAATAGTCACTGGTCCCGAGAGATTTTTCCAGGAAACCTCCCCGGTCAACATCTTGCCCAGCATAACCAGGCTGAACACCGACTTATCCCACGTCTCATCGAGCGCCTTGCCCGCCGCTTCAATGACACCATAGCTGACAAAGGTTTTCACCTCACGACGAGGTTTCGGACCGTCCGCTACCGCCACACCGATCTTGCCGACCGTCTGCCCGCGCTCCGAAATTGCCTCGGGAATCAAGTCGACCGTAACAATCTCGCCCTGACGCTCAATTTTCAGATGGAGCGATATTGTTGCCGAGTCACGGACGATTCCGACCAGATCGTACCAGGAGGAAATATCCTTTCCGGCAATCGACAAAACCCGGTCCCCAGACAACAGGCCAACGCGGTCAGCAACACTATTGGCAACGACTTTGCCAATCACCGGCGGCAAATCCGGTCGATAAAAGCGAATCCCCAGGCGCTCCAGTGCATCGCCCTCCCAGCCCTGCTCGCCAGCGGCGGTCAGGTAGAGTTGGCGGACGACTATCTCTTCGCGTTCATTGATCACCTCAAGCGCGACAGACTCGTGATCGACGGCCTTGTGCAAAAGCGTCCAGCGCAGGTCGCTCCAGGTAGCCACCGGCTGGCCGTCAACCGATCTGACCTGTTCGCCATTGCCGACGGCCGCCATGGCCGCCGGCGTGCCGACGGGAGGCGTACCGAGGACGGGTAGCAATTCCTCGCTACCGTGCATGAATACAGCCCAATAGATCAGGATGGCCAGGGCAAAATTGGCCAGCGGCCCGGCCGCCACGATGACACTGCGCCGGCCAACACTCTGGCGATTGAAGGCGCGATGGACTTCATTTTCGGCAACCGGGCCTTCGCGCTCGTCGAGCATTTTTACGTAGCCACCCAACGGAAAAAGACTGATCGCCCATTCGGTCTGATCTTTGCCCAGTCGCTTTTTCCACAACATGCGACCAAAGCCGACAGAAAACCGGAGAACCTTCACGCCACACAATCGGGCCGCTAGGTAGTGTCCCAGTTCATGAAAAACAATCAGGACCCCCAAAACCACCACAAACGCGGCAAGGTAATACGGGATGTTATTCACGCGAAACAGCGCTCCCGCACCATTTTGTCGGCTATCCGGCGCGCCTCGGCATCGGCGGCAAGCACATCGGCAAGGCTGCCCTCCGGGCCGGCCGGCAAGGCCTGAAGGACAGCTTCGTCAAGCTGTGCAATGCCGAGAAACGGCAATTTGCCATCCAGGAAAGCCGCAACGGCGACTTCATTGGCAGCATTCAGGATGGCCGGCGCCGTGCCACCCTCACGCAATACATCGTAGGCCAGTTGCAGGCAGCGGAATCGCTCGAAATCCGGCTCGACAAAGTCGAGTCGGGCAATCTTGAACAGATCGAGCGGCTCGACCCCTGCAGCAATTCGCTCCGGCCATGCCATCGCGTAGGCAATCGGGGTCCGCATGTCCGGGTTCCCCAACTGCGCTAGGACCGAACCGTCGATGTATTGAACGGCCGAGTGAATCACGCTTTGCGGATGGACAACAACCTGGATCATTTCCGGCGGAGCATCAAACAGCCAGCGCGCCTCGATGACCTCCAGCCCCTTGTTCATCATGGTCGCCGAATCAACGGAAATCTTGCGTCCCATGACCCAGTTCGGGTGGGCGCAGGCTTGATCCGGTGTCACGCTCGCCAGATCGGCCAAGGGAGTGTTGCGAAACGGGCCACCCGAAGCCGTCAACAGGATTTTCTGGACGCCGCATTGCGGCAACCCCCGTGCGAAATCGCCAGGCAGGGATTGGAAAATGGCGTTGTGTTCGCTATCGACGGGAAGTAGCGATGCGCCATGCTCACGCACCGCGCGCATGAACAACTCACCAGCCATGACCAACACTTCCTTGTTAGCCAACATGACCTTCTTGCCGGCACGCGCAGCGGCAAGCGTTGGCTCCAGGCCAGCGGCGCCGACAATAGCCGCCATCACCGCATCGACTTCCGGCAGGGACGACAATTCAACGAGAGCTTCAACGCCATGGCGGACTTCGGTATCCAGTCCGGCGGCGCGGCAACGCTCAGCAAGCTGGGCGGCGAGAGCGGCATCGCGAAGTACGGCAAAGCGCGGACGAAATTCGACACACTGTTCGAACAGCTTTTCGAACTGACTATGTGCACAAAGGGCGAATGCCCGATAGCGCCCCGGATGACGTCGTATGACATCCAGCGTACTAACGCCTATCGAGCCGGTCGAACCGAGTACGGTGATGTTCTGCAAAGCTGCGCTCACCGGGATGCGAACAAGAGCCAGACAAGGGCGACGACAGGCAGCGTCGAGGTCAGGCTGTCAATGCGATCAAGCACACCACCATGACCGGGGAGTATATTGCTACTGTCCTTGATTCCGGCCTTACGCTTGAGTAGTGATTCGTAGAGATCGCCAACGATGCTGACGGCAGTGACGCCGACCAGCGCAGCAATCCACAGAGGCAAGGGCATGAAATCCAACCCGAACAGCTGGCGAACAACCAAACCGTAAATGACCACGCCAACACCAGCCCCTATCGCGCCCTCCCAGGTCTTGCCGGGGCTGATCGTCGGTGCCAGCTTGTTTTTGCCGAAGGCTTTTCCGGAAAAATAGGCCGCGATATCGGCCATCCAGACGACAGCAAAAATACCGAGCAACGCACCCGCCCCAAGCATCCGTAACTGGACCATGGCCAGCCAGGTCGGCAGCAACACGACAGCCCCCACCAAAAGGCCGGAAAAACCGCCGAGCGACCACTTGTTTTTGAGCCAGAGCGGCATGACCAGACACCAGAACGCGGCTGCCACAACATAAACAAGGACTACCCAGGGCTGGGCAGGCGCAGAAAGTTCTCCGGCGCCAATCACGTTCGGATCCAACACTGAGAGCAGCGCACAAATCAGCGCCGTTGCCACCCCGAGCATGACACGGCGGGAAGCCTGCCAGCCAAGCAAAGCTCCCCACTCCCAGGCGGCAACACCGATGAACCCGGCCACCAAAAGTGACCAGACAGCCTGGGACGAATAGAACAGGCTAGGCAAAAGCAACGCCATCAGGACGAGCGCCGTGATGACGCGTGTTTTAAGCATTTGGCTTGTCCGCCAATTGTTCGCTGGTCCGGCCAAAACGACGTTCGCGCTGCTGAAACGAAGCAATCGCCTTGTCGAACTCGGCAGTATTGAAATCCGGCCAAAGGGTCGGCGTGAAATACAGCTCGGTGTAGGCCAGTTGCCAGAGCAGGAAATTGCTGATCCGCTCCTCACCGCCGGTACGGATGAAGAGGTCCGGCTCCGGTGCGAAATTCATCGACAGATGCGGCTCGAGATCGGCATCCTGCCAGCCGCTGCGCTTGTCGGGTTGCGCTGCAAGCATGCGCTCAACTGCCTGCATGATGTCCCAGCGACCGCCGTAGTTGGCCGCAATGGTCAGATCGAGACGGGTATTGCCGGCTGTCCTCGCCTCAGCTTGCCGAATCAGCTCCTGGAGTTTCGGCTCGAAGCGCGACAGATCGCCGATCACACGGAGGCGAACGCCGTTGCGGTCGAGCTTTTCGACTTCCTGCTCGAGCGCCTTGACGAAGAGTTGCATGAGCAGCGACACCTCTTCCTGCGGTCGACGCCAATTTTCGGATGAAAACGCAAACAGGGTCAGGTACTGAATGCCGCGCTCAAGGCAAGCGCGGACCATTTCGCGGACGAGCTCGACACCTTTGACGTGGCCTGCAACACGGGGTAGAAATCGCTTTTTTGCCCAGCGTCCGTTGCCATCCATGATGACGGCGACGTGCCGGGGCACTACCGCCGTCGGCGGAACCTGTCGTGTCGAACTTGAAAAGAGGGCCATTCAGCCGGGAATTCGAGCGAAACCGGCTTAAACCTGCATGAGCTCGGCCTCTTTGGCAGCGAGCATCTTGTCGACTTCGACGATGTAGCGATCAGTCAGTTTCTGGACGTCGTCCTGGGCCTTGCGCTCGTCATCCTCGGGAATCTCGCCTTTTTTCAGCGCGTCCTTGAGATGGGAAATTGCATCACGACGCAGATTGCGTATGGCGACTTTGACGCCCTCGCCTTCGGTCCTGACGATCTTGATCATTTCCTTGCGGCGCTCTTCAGTCAGCGCCGGCATCGGCACGCGAATGAGGTCACCCTGGGAAGCCGGATTGAGGCCAAGATCGCAGTCACGAATAGCTTTCTCGACCTTTTGCAGCATGGCCTTTTCCCAAGGCTGAACACCAATGGTCCGGGCATCGACCAGCGTAATGTTGGCCACCTGATTGACCGGCACCATGGAGCCGTAGTAATCGACCTGGACGTGATCGAGCAAGCCGGTATGGGCGCGGCCGGTACGAATTTTTTGCAGATCCAAGCGCAGCGCCTCGAGGGACTTCTGCATCTTGCCTTCGGCAGTTTTCTTGAGTTCAGGAATCATGTTTTAGTCTCCCTCAGCAATAGACCAGCGTACCTTCATCTTCACCACAGACCACGCGCTTCAGCGCGCCGGCCTTGAAGATGGAAAACACGTTGATCGGCAATTTTTGATCGCGGCACAGCGCGAAGGCGGTTGCATCCATGACCGCAAGATTTTTGGAGATCGCTTCGTTGAAACTGATCTTGTCGTAGCGAGTGGCCAAAGGATCCTTTTTAGGATCGGCCGAATAGATGCCATCGACCTTGGTCGCCTTGAGGACGATTTCCGCACCGATTTCCGAGCCGCGCAATGCTGCAGCGGTATCGGTAGTAAAGAAGGGGTTGCCGGTACCGGCACCGAAAATGACGATCTTGCCTTCTTCGAGATAGCGGATGGCCTTGCCGCGAATATAGGGTTCGACCACTTGCTCGATATTCAGGGCCGACTGCACGCGGGCATTGAGACCACACTGGCGGAACGCGTCGGACAGCGCCATGGCGTTCATCACCGTGGCCAACATGCCCATGTAATCTGCAGTGGCGCGATCCATCCCGGTAGCCGTACCGGCCATGCCGCGAAAGATGTTGCCACCGCCGATAACGACGCCGATTTCCACCCCCAGATCGGCGACCGCCTTGATCTCTCCAACAATCCCGCCGATGGTCTGCGGGTTGATGCCGTAGGCGTCATTACCCATGAGGGCCTCGCCGGAGAGTTTCAGGAGGATGCGCTTGTACTTGGGTGCGGACATCGGCGTTCCTTTCAATTACTTCTTGGCAGCAGCAGCGGCAGCCTGGGCAGCGACTTCGGCGGCGAAGTCGTCAACCTTCTTCTCGATGCCTTCACCGACGATGAACAGCGTAAAGGCAGCAACCGAAGCGCCCTTTTCCTTGAGCAGTTGCTCGATGGTCTGCTTGCCATCGGCCGCCTTGACGAACACCTGACCGAGCAGGGTAACGTCCTTCAGGTATTTCTGAACCGTACCTTCGGCGATCTTTTCGAGCATCGCTTCCGGCTTGCCGGCTTCGCGGGCCTTTTCGATGGCAACACGGCGTTCGGTATCGAGCAGGTCGGACGAAACACCGGAAGCATCGAGCGACTTCGGCTTAGAGGCAGCAATGTGCATCGCCAGATCCTTGCCCAGCTGCTCATCGCCACCCACCACGTCAACCACGACACCAACCTTGGCGCCACCGTGAATGTAGGAGACCAGCTTGCCCTTGGCTTCGAAACGAGCGAAGCGGCGGATGCTCATGTTTTCGCCGATCTTGCCGACCAGGGCGGAACGGGTCGATTCGACCGTACCTTCGCCCATCGGCAGCGCGGACAGCTCAGCGACGTCGGCCGGATTCTTTTCGGCAACCAGCGCAGCCGAGCCGTTGGCCAGCGCGATGAATTCGTCGTTCTTGGCAACGAAGTCGGTTTCGCTGTTGACTTCGATGATGGCGCCTTGCCGGCCATCTGCCGAGATGCTGACGGCAACAATGCCTTCAGCAGCAATACGGGTTGCAGCCTTGCTGGCCTTGTTGCCGAGCTTGACGCGGAGGATTTCCTCAGCCTTGACCATGTCGCCATCGGCTTCGGTCAAGGCCTTCTTGCATTCCATCATGGGCGCATCGGTCTTGCCGCGCAGTTCAGCCACCATGCTTGCGGTAATTGCCG
>PHCH01000108.1 GCA_002840785.1 Betaproteobacteria bacterium HGW-Betaproteobacteria-4
ATCAAAGAAATGGGTGATGCCACCCTGCTCTACGACGACGTCACCGGTTTCGAGCTGGAAGAGTTCGTCAAGCGCCTGAAGCCCGACATGGTCGGCTCCGGCATCAAGGAAAAGTACATCTTCCAGAAGATGGGCATTCCTCTGCGCCAGATGCACTCCTGGGACTACTCGGGTCCTTACCACGGTTACGACGGTTTCGCGATCTTTGCCCGTGACATGGACATCGCCCTGTCCAACCCGACCTTCAAGAACCTGACTCCCCCGTGGAAGAAGGTTGCTGTTGAAGAAGTCAAGAAGGCTGCCTAAGTTTCAGGAATTGGGAAAAAGTAGCGGCGGCAGGTGATTGCGGACTTCGCGTCCTTCACCCACCCCGCTACCAGAAACCCTGATCATCAACCTTTCGCCTGGCACCGCAGATGAGCGGACCGGGCAAGGAGATAGCAATGCAAACCGCAGACAACATCAAGCCCTGTTACCCGCTGTTCCGCGACGACGACTACAAGAAGAACCTCGCTGAAAAGCGCGAACTCTTCGAAGAAGGCCATGGCCCCGAAAAAGTCTGGGAAACCTTCGTGTGGTCGACCACCAAGGAATACCAGGACCTCAACTTCAAGCGCGAAGCCCTGACCGTTGATCCGGCCAAGGCCTGCCAGCCGCTCGGCGCTGTCCTCTGTGCCACCGGCTTCCACAAGACCCTGCCCTACGTGCATGGTTCGCAAGGCTGCGTCGCCTACTTCCGTACCTACTTCAACCGTCACTTCAAGGAACCGTGCTCCTGCGTGTCCGACTCGATGACCGAAGATGCAGCCGTGTTCGGTGGTCAGAAGAACATGATCGACGGTCTGGAAAACGCCAAGGCCATCTACAAGCCGGACATGATCGCTGTTTCCACCACCTGTATGGCGGAAGTTATCGGTGACGACTTGAATGCCTTCATCAACAACACCAAGAAGGCCGGCAACATTCCGACCGGCTGGGACAACATGGAAGAAGGCATCCTCCGCTACTTCACGCTGAACTACATGGACGGCAAGAAGATCGGTTCGAACGGCAAGATCAACATCGTTCCGGGCTTCGAGACCTACCTCGGCAACTACCGCGTCATCAAGCGCATGCTGACCGAAATGGGCGTCGATTACACGATGCTGTCCGATCCTTCCGAAGTCTTCGACACCCCGGCTGACGGCGAATTCCGCATGTACTCGGGCGGCACGACGATGGACGAAGTCAAGGATGCACCGAACGGCATCACCACCGTCCTGCTGCAACCGGCCCAACTGGAAAAGACGAAGAAATTCGTCGAGAACACCTGGAACCACGACATTCCGAAGCTCAACATCCCGATGGGTGTCGAGTGGACCGACGAGTTCCTGATGAAGATCTCCGAAGTCACCGGCAAGCCGATCCCGGCCTCCCTGGAACTGGAACGCGGCCGCTGCATGGACCTGGTTTCCGACAGCCACGCCTGGTTGCACGGCAAGAAGTTCGCCATCTACGGTGACCCGGACTTCGTCATGGGCGTCGTCAAGATGCTGCTCGAGGTGGGCGCAGAACCGACCCACATCCTGGCTCACAACGGCAACAAGCGTTGGGCCAAGAGCATCGAGAAGCTCCTCGCCTCCAGCCCGTTCGGCGTCAATGGCAAGGTCTATGCCGGCAACGACCTGTGGCACATGCGCAGCCTGTGCTTCACGGACAAGCCGGACTTCCTGATCGGCAACGCCTCGGCTTCCCGATCTTCGACCGTCACCACATGCACCGCGCCACGACCATGGGCTACGAAGGCATGATGTCTGTAGTTACCCAGCTGACCAACGCTGTCCTTGAGCAACTCGACAAGGAAACGATCGGCATGGGCACCACCGACTACAACTTCGACCTGGTTCGCTAATCGGTCTTCGCAATGCCCCGCTACCGGCAACGGTAGTGGGGCATACGCGCGAACCTTGGCGACAACATCATTAGGGAGCCGAAATGGCCAACATCATGATCCAGCAAGGCAGCAGCGGTGGGCTGGTGTTCTACCTTCCGAAGCGCGACCTGGAAGCGTCCATCGAATCCATCGAATTCGACACCGCCGAAAAATGGGGTGGCGAGCTCAAACTGGACAACGGTGGAACGTACTACATCGACCCGATCGCCAAACCGGCTCGCTTACCGATTTCGCTGAGAGCAAAGCGCCTCGGCGCTGCCGAAGACTAAGCCCGTTGAAACCTGCCCGCCCAGCCAGCAGATTAGCCAGCTAAAGCGGATTTTAAGGAGAGCATCATGGCATGTGCGTCGACGTTTGCCCGTCGGGTTGCATCAGCCCGGCCTGAGCCTAAGAGTCTTGAGCCGAACGCCGGCGCAGCGAAACCTGCACCGGTGTTCCACTGAAGACCCTCTGTGGAGCACACCATGTCGAATACGCCAATTGCCTCTCGTGAAGCTGCTCTGCGCATTGCGCTGGCGGCCCGCGCCCTGAACGGTCTCGATGTTCGTGCCTTGGTCGGCGCGCTGATCGAGAAACTGGAAGCCCCGCTCACCGAGAGCAAGCTCGGTACGCTGACGGTTGAAGACCTGCGCGTCATTCTGGCCGGCGACTTCGCCGAGCAAGGCTGCCACGTCGGCGTCGAAGGCGAAGCGCTCAAGGAAGCCGTCCGCCTGCTTTGGGGCCAGGGTGTCGAGAACAGCGACTTCCCGGCGGTCGACGCCTATACCGACGGCGACATGCCCGGCTCGCTGCGCGTCGCCATTGCGGCCAATCGCGGCGAAACGCTCGACGGCCATTTCGGTTCCTGCGAACGCTTCCTGGTTTATCAGATCAGCCAGGATGCCATCCGCCTGATCGACATCCGCACGACGGTCGAGGCCGATACGGCCGAGGACAAGAATGCCGCCCGCTCGGCGCTGATCAACGACTGCCAGATCGTCTATGTGCAATCCATCGGCGGCCCGGCTGCGGCCAAGGTCGTTCGTGCCGGCGTTCATCCGGTCAAGAAGCCGGAAGGCGGCAAGGCCCGCGAAGTGCTGGTCGAGCTGCAGGCTCGCCTGGCCAGCCCGCCGCCCTGGCTGGCCCAGATCATGGGTGTGCCCTCCGCTTCGCTGGCGCGCTTCGAGGAAGATATGGAAGAAGAGGAATCGGCATGATCACCCCGACCCTCCTCGCCCGGGTCGGCGAAGCTGCCTTGCTCGATGGCAGCGCCGCCTCATTGCGCCAGCGTTTTCCCGAACTGCACTTCACGGAGTGCAGCGAAGACGACGTCTCACCGCGTTACCGCCCGGCTTTCAGTATCGAAGGCTACGAACTGTTCTACATCTCCGGCGCCACCGGCCATTGCCTGGAAATCACCAACAACGCAGAAGCCGCTACCGGCATCCTGATTGCGTCCAAGGTCGATGACGAGTGAAAAGACCGCCGCCGACGCAGGCATCGGAAAACTTGGCCTGTGTTCGGGTTGCCGTTTTTTTCCGGAATACCTGAACGGCCATCGATGCACACCGGGCGATGCCTGCATCCGCGCCCACAGCGGCCGGCAGATCGACCGCTTCCTGCGTAACAATCCGGATCTGGCGCACGAATACCTGGGTGATATTTTCTGGGAACGGCGGGCCATCGCCACCCGATATGCTGCGGTCGACGCCATTTTGGGGCTAAAAATGGACCCCGACGAAGTGGTCCGTCGCGTCGTCGCCATGCGCCTGCCGGTCGACGAGTTGATCGACATGGCCGCCGACCGCGACCGTGAAGTTCGGCTTTCCGTTGCCGCCCGCCTGCCTGAGACGCTGCTCATTCGTCTGGCCAACGACCCGGATTATTTGATCCGCGCCACCGTCGCCCGCCGCCTGCCGCACGGCCAGTTGGCAAAAATGGCCAAGGACCCGGAGCGCGAGGTGCGCAAGGTCGTCGCCTCCCGCCTGCCACCTTTTGCCCTGCACCTGCTGGCCGAGGACGAAGAACCGGAAGTTCGCGCCATCGTCGCTGAGCGTGCCCTGCCCGCCCTGGCCGCTGCCATGCTGCAGGACAGCGAATGGTGGGTGCGCCTGGCGGCAGTCGGCAACGCCCCCGTCGAATTTCTCCGACCACTGACCACCGATCCGGAAGTTGAAGTCCGCGAAGCAGCGCAAGCCCGGCTTGCCGAATCGGAAGCTGCCTGACCACAAGGGAAAATCATGAAACAAGACCAAGGGTGGACCGAATACTGCAAATCGCTGTCGCCGGCCATTGTCGAAACCTGCGCCAGGACGCCGGTCAGCGCCGGCCCGACCGCGTTGGTCAAGGCCCTGGGCGGCGCCCTGCCCGAATGGAAATTCCGCCATGCGCTCGGGCGCGGCGGCTGGTACCGACTCGGCGGCATCGTCGATGCGACCGGCCAGCGGGTCAGCGACAGCCTCGAGAGCTGGGTCGAAAACGCCATTGACGAGCGCGACGGCGATATCGCCCGACTGATCGACGATTTCGCCGGACAGCAACTCTACGCCACCCGCCTGGTCGGCCAGACGCACTACCTCGTCGCCTCGGCCGGTGAAGGCAGCGCCGATTTCCTGCAACTGGAAATCGAGGATTTGCAGGAAATGCGCGCCCATCAGCTCTTCGTCAACGAACCGGCAACCCTCGAAGAACTGGTCGATCCGCGCGGCGGCAACGCCGGCCTCAGCCCGCTCGGGCTCCCCTTCTACGCTTTCCGCCGCATCCAGCACGTCGGCAATTTCCTCAAGCGCATGCTGGCGCAAAAGCCGGAACCGGCCTCCATTCACCGCATGGTCGACGACTGGAGCAAGAGCAGCGCCGGCAATGCCAGCAATTTCTACAACCACTGGGTCATCGCCACCCGCGAGCACCTCGACCGCTTCCACCAGCCGGTCTTCCGTGCCCAACCGATAGCCACGCTGGCTGGCGAGCCGCCCGAGTTCGACGCCAGCCCGGACACCAGCGGCTTGAGCCTGCAGGAAGCGCTGACCCATTTCGACCACGAAATCGGCTACCCGCTGGCCTGGTATTTCCACATGTTGAGCACCAAGGCAGTGCCCCACTGGGTGGCGCAGACGGTCGTCGAGGATGCCCTGGCCGGCTTCGCCTACCTGCCGCAACGCGACGTCGATGTCGTGCGCGGCTGGCTACACCGGCCGTATTCGATCTGACTACGCTAGAGGCGCGGACAAAGCGTGCCTGGCTAGGCGAGCCGACGATGACAGTAAAGCGGTACGGCGAGGAGGTTCAACGACGCCAGGGGCGTTTTGTCCGCGCCTCTAGGCTACTTCGGCCCGGTTGCGGCCGGCATCCTTGGCCTTGTAGAGCAGGTCGTCGGCCAGGCGGAAAAGGGTCTTGATCTGGCCCATGGCGTGCGGGAAGCAGGCCGCCCCGAGCGAGATGGTCACGACACCGTAGTCCCCGTTCTTGTCGTGGGGAATGCCCAGGCCATGAACCGCCTCGACGAGGCTGGCCGCCACCCCGGCATGGACGCCGGGTGAGGCGTCGGGAATGATCACGGCGAATTCCTCGCCGCCATAGCGAGCAACGAAAGCGCCGGGCGCGGTGCGGTCGTCGTTGATCAGCCGGATCTGCTCGCCGAGGCAGGCGGCAACGTCACGCAGGCAATCGTCGCCAGCCTGGTGGCCGTAGTGATCGTTGTATTTCTTGAAGTTGTCGATGTCGATCATCAACAGGCTGAACGGTTTGCCAGCTTGCCGCGCCAGCTCCCAGGCGATATCGACCTGCATGTCCATGGCGCGCCGGTTGAGCAGGCCGGTCAGTCCGTCGCGGTTGGCCTGATCCTGCAGCTTGTTGTTGGCCACGCACAGGCGGGCACGCATGGCGGCGATCCGCGACATGGCCTTCATCTTGGCCTGGAGAACGTTTTCCGGCACGGTCTTCGAGATGAAATCGTCGCCGCCGGCTTCGATGGCGGTGACCAGATTGGTGTCGGTATCGGTCGCCGTGACGAAAATGATCGGTGTCCACGCCCACGGCTCGAGCCCCTCCTGGGCGCGAATCCGGGTGGTCACCTCAAAGCCGTTCATGCCCGGCATTTCAATGTCCATGAGGATCAGATCGAAGCGCTCGGCCTGGAAAAAAGTCAGTGCCGTCTCGCCATCGATGGCGTGCTTGACCTCGTAGCCGAAGGATTCCAGCCGCGCCCGGGTGACCATGGCAATCGCCCGCGAATCGTCTACCAGCAGAATTTTCATGCCGAACTCAACCCGTCAAAAACAATTCGCGGAGTTTACCTTCTATTCCGGAGGTAATAGCCCTCAGCTTCGCTCAGGACGGACATGAATCGCTTTTTGGCGTCAGGAAATAGACTTTCTGCTCGATCCGCACCGGCTGGCTGATCGCCGGATCCGGGTCGGGCTCGAAGCTGCTTTCGACATGGCTAAGCTCGATCTCGAAAGCGCTGGTGTACAGGCTGGCAATTTCGTCGGCGACGGCAAATGGCTGCCCCTGAGTTTCACCTTCGTCCGGCTCCTCGGTGGTCAGCAGCAGCATCCGGCAACCGGCCGGCAGAATGCGCCGGAGTTGCGCGATGTAGTCGCCGCGAATATCGTCGGGCAGCGCCGTCAGCGAGGCGCGGTCAAAAACGACGGAAATATCGCCGAGATCGGCGGCCGTCAATTTGAAGAAATCACCGCACAGAATCCCGATGCGCCCATGTTCCCAGAGGGTGAAATTGCCAACTTTCCGGCGCGTCGGCTGCAGCTTGTTTTCGCGAAAAAAGGCGCGCACGGCGAGCGGGCTGAGTTCGACGCCGATCACCTTGTGGCCTTGCTTGGCGAGCCAGAGCAGATCGAGGCTTTTGCCACACAGCGGCACGAAAATCCGGTCTTCTACGGTCAACCGGAATTTTGGCCAAAATTTCAAAAGAAGCGGGTTGACCACCGACTGGTGAAAGTCGATGTCTTGCCTGCGCCAGGCGTCCTGCCAGAGTTCGTTATCGCGTCCAGTCATGGCGTTTTTTTCCAGCGGATGCTGCGTTGTTGAATCAGGAAAATGTTCTGATCGAAAGACACAACGCTTGGGGAAAACGCCATGCAGGCCGAAAAGGCACTCGCGCATTTGGGGCTTTTTGGTTGCCCGGTGACGACTAGCCTATCACCGAAATTACCGGCGCAGCGCGACGAAAAAATTTGTCGGATTCGCGACAACAACCCAACATCATCAGTTCCCCATAAAAATTTCTACATGTTTTCAACAACTTGAAAATTGGCACCATCCTTGCTGAAAAGAAGCCGAGGAGATTGCCATGACCAACCCCGCTTTCGTCACCATCAACGACACCACCCTGCGCGACGGCGAACAGTCGGCTGGCGTGGCGTTCTCGCTGGACGAAAAACTGGACATCGCCCGCCAGCTCGCCGCCATCGGCGTGCCCGAACTGGAAGTCGGCATCCCGGCCATGGGCGACGAGGAACGCAACTCCATCCGCGCCGTCGCCGACCTCAAGCTGGCCCCGCGTTTGATGGTGTGGAGCCGCATGCACCCGGCCGACATCGCCGCCTGCGCCGACCTCGGCGCGCACATGATCGACATTTCGGTGCCCGCCTCCGACCAGCACCTGTCCTACAAACTCAAGCAGGACCGCGCCTGGTTGCTGCGCGAATTGCCCAAGTTCATCGGCGCCGCCCTCAGCCTCGGCCTCGAAGTCGGCCTCGGCTGCGAAGATGCTTCGCGCGCCGACATGAATTTCCTCTGCGCCCTGGCCGAAACCGCCGAGCGCGCCGGTGCCCGCCGCCTGCGCTTCGCCGACACCCTGGGCATCCTCGAACCCTTCGGCACCTTCGACAAGATCAGCACCCTGCGCCGCAACACCGGCCTCGAAATCGAGATGCACGCCCACGACGACATGGGCCTGGCCACGGCCAACACCCTGGCCGCCTGCAAGGCCGGCGCGACGCACGTCAATACGACGGTCAACGGCCTCGGCGAACGGGCCGGCAACGCTCCGCTCGAAGAAGTCGTCCTCGGCCTGCAAAAGCTTTACAGCATCGAAACCGGCGTCAGCCTCAAGGGCTTCCCCGCCCTCTCCAGCCAGGTCGCCAGTGCCTCGGGGCGCGCCGTGCCGTGGCAGAAAAGCATCGTCGGCGCCGGCGCCTTCACCCACGAAGCCGGCATCCACGTCGATGGCCTGCTCAAGCACCCCGACAACTACCAGGGCTACGACCCGCAGGAAGTCGGCCAGTCGCACCGCATCGTGCTCGGCAAGCATTCCGGCTCGCGTGCCGTGCAGGTCGTTTTCGCCGGCCTCGGCTTCGAGCTCGGCGAGTCCGAAGCGCAGGCCATGTTGCCGCGCGTCCGCAACTTCGTCGCCGAACACAAACATCCGCCAGAAGCGTCCGACCTGCGCGCCCTTCTGACCTCCATCCGGAGCCAACTCCATGTCTGAAGCGATGACCATGACAGCAACCGCACTGGCAGTCCCCGGCCTGTGGGCAACCCTCAAGGAAGAACCTACCCCGGCGTGCACGCCATTCTCACCCACCGCCTGGCGCACCGCCTGTGGCTGGCCGGCTGGCGTTTCCCGGCACGCCTGCTGTCCTTCGTCGGGCGGACGCTGACCAATGTCGACATCCACCCCGGCGCCACCATCGGCCGCCGCTTCTTCATCGACCACGGCGCTTGCGTCGTGATCGGTGAAACAGCCGAGGTCGGCGACGACGTCACCCTTTACCACGGCGTCACGCTCGGTGGCACTTCGTGGAACAAGGGCAAGCGCCATCCAACGCTGGCCGACGGCGTTGTCGTCGGCGCCGGCGCCAAGATTCTCGGCCCGATCAGCATCGGCGAACGTGTTCGCGTCGGTGCCAACTCGGTCGTCGTCAAGGACGTGCCGGCCGACCGGACCGTCGTCGGAGTTCCCGGCCGGATCGTCGACACCCGGGTCGGTACGGCACGCCCGGCCAATGGCATCAGCCTCGATCACAACCTGATGCCCGACCCGGTGGCCAAGTCGATCGCCTGCCTGATCGAGCGCATCGAGATCCTCGAAAGGGAACTGGCGGAAGTCCGCCACGAGCCGCCAACCGACCATAGCGGCGAATGCAACACCTGTTCGGCCGGCGACTTGTGCTGCGAGCACGAGTCCATGCACGCGGTGAATTGACCATGGACCTGCTCGACTTCTCCGACTGCAAGCTCTACTTCGAGGACGAACTGCCCGTCGAGGCCGAACGTCTGATCGCCCAGGCGGCCGGCGACTACGGCGACCCGGCGGCCGAACTCGCCCTGCTGCGCGCCCATCTCCTGGCCCCCGAGCACCTCACCGTGCTGGTCAGCCTGTACCGCTACTATTTCTACCAGCATCGCCTTGATGAAGTGCTGATCGTCGCCGACCACGCCATGCGCATTTCTGCCCGTCATCTTGGCATCCCGGCCGACTGGCGCCAGATCGACGAAGCCCAGCTCGGCTCGGCCGCGGCGACCTCCTTCGGCCTGCTCCGTTTCTACCTGCTCGCGCTCAAGGCCGAAAGCGTCGTTCTGCTGCGCCTTGGCCGCATTGCCGAATCGCGCGACCGCCTGAGCAAACTCGCCGCGCTCGATAGCCGCGACCATCTGGGCGCCGCCAAACTGCTCGAAGTCGTCGACGAATTCCAGAGCAGTGGCGACGACAGCGATGCCACACCCGAATTTCAACTTGTTGCAGCCTGAGGAAACCATCATGGAAGACACCCTGACCCTTGCCGAAGCCATGGAAGACCTGGTTTCCGCCGAAGACTTTCTCGACTATTTCGCGGTCCCCTACGACCCGGCCGTCGTCCATGTGAATCGCCTGCACATCCTGCAACGCTTTCACGACTACCTGACCAAGCAGGCCCCGAACCTGCCGCCGGAAGAGGAAATGCAGCGTGGCATCTATCGCCTGTGGCTGGAACGCGCCTACCAGGACTTCGTGACCTCCGACTCGATCACCGAAAAGGTCTTCGCCGTCTTCCAGAACGTCGCCAAGCCGGACGGCGGCATGAGCTCCTTCGTTTCCCTCGACAAGGTCTTCCGCCAATGATGAACGCCAAATGGGAGTACGGCGAGGCCGTGCGCCTCACCCGCAACGTCCGCAACGACGGCACCTATCCCGGCCTCGACCCGGGCGACTTTCTCGTGCGCCGCGGCAGCATCGGCTATGTCGTCGATGTCGGTACGTTTTTGCAGGACCAGATCATCTACTCGGTGAACTTCCTCGAAGAAGGCAAGATCGTCGGTTGCCGCGAAGAGGAATTGATCGGTGGCGACGATGAATGGACCCCGTCGCGCTTCGAATTCCGGGAAAAAGTCCGCGCCGCCAAGCAGTTGTCGGTCGGCGGCCAGGTGCTGGTCGAGCTTGGCGCCGTCGGCGAAGTCATCAAGGTGATCCGCGATGCCGAAAACGGCGTGACCTATCACATCCACTTCGACAGCCTGCCGGGGCGCGTGCTGCAAATTCCCGAAGCCATCCTCGAACCGCACAAACCAGCGGAGTAATCCCATGTTGAACGGCTACCTTGAACTCAAGCTCGCCCACGAACTGTTCAAAAAAGCGCCCGATACGCTGAATGAAAGCGAGCAGGCCCGCCTCGGCGAAATCGCCGGCAAGCAGGCCCGCCTTGAACAGCGCATTCTGTCCAGCGCCGCCGCGGCCCGCGTCGTCGTTCCGGCGCCGACCATTGCCAGCCGGATCGACGAAATCCGCCAGCGCTACGCCAGCCCCGACGACATGGCCGCCGACCTCGAACGGAACGGCCTCGACGGCGACAAGCTGAGCGCCGCCGTCGAACGCGACCTGCGCATCGAAGCGGTGCTCGACAAGGTCGCCTCGGCGGTCCCGGCCGTCAGCGAAGTCGACGCGGAAATCTACTACCGTCTGCACCCGGAAGCCTTCGACCGCCCGGAAGCCCGCCGGCTGCGCCATATCCTCATCACCTTCACCAACCCGGTCGAAAAGGCGGTCGCCGCCGCCACCCTCGAATCGCTACGGTCGACCGGAAAAAACAGCGAAAATTTCAGTCAGGCCGCGCTGCGCCATTCGCAATGCCCGACCGCCATGGATGGCGGCAAGCTCGGCATGGTCAAACGCCAGCAGCTTTTCCCGGAACTCGAACCGGCCGCCTTCGCGCTCGCCGTCGATGAAGTTTCCGCCGTCCTCGAATCGCCGATGGGCCTTCACATCCTGCGCTGCGACGAAATCCCGCCCTTCGGCATGCTCCCCTTCGCCGAAGCCTGCCCGCGCATCATCGAAAAACTCACCGAAAAACGCCGCCGCGAAGCCCAGCGCGACTGGATCAAGGAATTGCCCGGCAGCTGAGCGAAGCCGACTTTTCAGAACGGCGGACAGCAAAAAGGGCAACCCTCGCGGGTTGCCCTTCTCACATCAAGTGGTGCCGCTTGCCGGAATCGAACTGGCGACCTTTTCATTACGAATGAACTGCTCTACCAACTGAGCTAAAGCGGCGAAACCAAAACTTGTCATAACCTTGTCTGCGCTTGAAAGCCTTGTCCTGCAAGGTTTTCATCACCGGAACCGAAGCCTGTTTCGAGGCTTTTATCGGCTCCTGGAGAAGCAGAGCGTAGAATTATAGCTTTTCTGCCCCTTTTCAGGCAACGGAAAAACCTCAATGAATCTGCTCCGCGCGCTGGCCACGGTCAGTGGCATGACCCTGCTTTCCCGAGTTCTCGGCTTTGCCCGCGACTTCGTCATCGCCCGCACCTTCGGGGCCGGCCTGGCCACCGACGCTTTCTTCGTCGCCTTCAAGCTGCCCAACCTGCT
>PHCH01000109.1 GCA_002840785.1 Betaproteobacteria bacterium HGW-Betaproteobacteria-4
TATTTCCAGCGCCGATCTGGCTGTCGAGGTAGCCCGTCTGGGCGGCGTCGGCCACATTTCCGATGCAATGATCAAGACCGTCTCGGACCGTCGCTACAAGACCAAATTCGTCAAGGACAAGCTCGCGCTTTACAAGTACAACGTCGAGAACGAAGACAAGTCGGACGTCAAGTTCGATCTCGGCAAGCTGGTCGAAGCGACCCGCCTGCACGTTGAAGAGGCCATGTCGCGCAAGACCGGCAGCGGCATGATCTTCATCAACTGCATGGAAAAGCTGACCATGAACGCTCCGAAAGAGACGCTCAAGGTCCGCATGGAAGCGGCGATGGATGCCGGCATCGAAGGCATCACGCTGGCCGCTGGCCTGCACCTCGGCTCCTTTGCCCTGATCGAAGAACACCCGCGTTTCCGCGACGTCCAGCTCGGCATCATCGTTTCCTCGGTGCGCGCCCTGCAACTGTTCCTCAAAAAGAGCATGCGCACCGGCCGCCTCCCCGACTACATCGTGGTCGAAGGCCCGCTGGCCGGTGGCCACCTTGGCTTTGGCATGGACTGGGCGCAGTACGACCTGGCGACCATCGTTGCTGAAGTGATCCAGTTCCTGAAGAACGAGCACCTCGACATTCCAGTCATTCCGGCTGGGGGCATCTTCACCGGGTCCGATGCGACGGCCTTCCTCGAAAGCGGCGCGGCTGCCGTCCAGGTGGCAACCCGTTTCACCGTTTCCGAAGAGTGCGGTCTCCCGGAGAAGGTCAAGCAGGAATACTTCAAGGCCAGCGAAGACGACATCGAGGTCAACCAGATTTCCCCGACCGGCTACCCGATGCGCATGATCAAGAGCAGCCCGGGCATCGGCGACGGCATCCGCCCGAACTGCGAAGCTTACGGCTACCTGCTCGACGCCAACGGCAAGTGCGCCTACGTCACCTCCTATAATCGCGAAGTGGCCCTGCATCCCGGCGCCCGCAAGATCGCAGTGATGGACAAGACCTGCCTGTGCACCCACATGCGCAACTTCGATATCTGGACCTGCGGCCACCTGACCTACCGCCTCAAGGACACGACGCGCAAGGCGGCCGATGGCAGTTATCAGCTGCTGACGGCTGAACATATTTTCAAGGACTATCAGTTCAGCACTGAACAGAAGATCGCCTTGCCGGAATAACCGCTCGCCGGGCCGCGCGGGAATCAAGGTTCCCGCGTCTTCGATCCGCTTCGCGCGCTGACGAAAATATCGACATGATTGCCAAATTATTTCGCCCGCTGGCGCCGCTCGGTTCGCCCGGTAAATTGCTCCTCGGCATCGTCGCCTCGGCAGTCCTCTCCCTTGCCTCGCCAGCCATGGCTCAATCGACTTCCGCTTTCAGCCTGAACGGATTCGGAACCTTTGGCTTGGCCCGGACAACGACCGACGACGTCGAGTTCGTTCGCGATATTTCACAAGCCCGGGGTGTCGGCTCCGAGTGGAGCGCATTGATCGACAGCGTGCTCGGCCTGCAAGCGGCCTGGCACGTCACTCCGCAGTTGGAGGCTGTCGTTCAGGCGACCAGTCGCTATCGCTACGACAGGACATTTACGCCGGATATTTCCTGGGGCTTCGTCAAGTACAACCCGGCGCCCAATCTGAGTCTGCGGGCCGGACGACTGGGCACGGAATTCTTCATGATGGCTGATTCGCGCTGGGTCGGTTACTCCATTTTGACTGTCCGGCCGCCCGGCGATTTCTTCTGGTATCTGCCCTTCTACAGCATTCACGGGGCTGATGCGGCAATCACCGTGCCGCTTGGAGAAAGCATCCTGCGGGCCAAAGCCTTTTATGGGCATTCCGACGGCCGGATTCCCCTGGCCGACCAGCAATGGGATATCGCCGGCTCCCCCATGGTCGGCGCCTTTCTTGAGTACCAGTACGGACCCTGGCTGGCGCGGGCGAGCTACGCCAATATCCAGTTCAAGAACGACCTGCCCATCGCGCCCGTCTTGAAGAATGCATTGGGCATCGACCTTTCCGCTCAGGATGCAGCTTTCCTGGCGACGCGCGATACGCGAACCCACTATTACTCGCTGGGCCTCGTTTACGATCAGGGGCCGTGGCAGGCGCAGTTGATGCTGAACCATATCGAGCAGGGAAGCAATGCGCTGCAATGTTCCGATGGCGGTTACGCGCTGCTTGGTTACCGGATCGGCGAAGTGACGCCTTATCTGGGCTACTCCTGGGTACTGTCCAAGGCGCGCGGCACCGGCCCCAGCGCCATTGCCGCCTACGTCATGCAGGATTCCCGTTCCGATCAGCAAACGACCTTTGCCGGACTGCGCTGGGATGTCGTCCGCAATGTCGCGCTAAAGGCCCAGTGGGATGCCATCAATGGCGATTCATCTTCACTCTTCCCTTATCGTCAGGATAACCGGGCGCGCTGGGATGGCCGCATGAATGTCTTCTCCTTGACCCTGGATTTTGTCTTCTGAAGTCATGCCGTTTCGTCGCCTGATCCTTCTCTGTTCGCTGTTCCTGCTGCTGGCTCAGCCGGCCGCAGAGGTGCGGGCTGAGCTGGTCGTCGTCGTCAATGCCCGCTGCGGCGTGGCGGCGATGACGCGCAACGAGGTCGTCAACATATTCTTCGGTCGTAACCACCAGTACTTCAACGGCATCGAGGCCCAGCCGGTCGATCTTCCGGATGGACATCCCGACAGAAAACGTTTCTACAGCTTGCTGGTCGGCAAGGACCTGTCCGAGGTCAATGCCTACTGGTCAAGGCAGCTCTTTTCCGGGCGCATGCAACCACCGGTCAAGGTGAATTCGGCTGAAGAGGTCTTGAAGTGGGTCGTCTCGCATCCGGGGGGTATCGGTTTTGTCGATCTGGCCAAGGCCGATGCGCGGGTGCGCGTGGTCTACGAGTTGATGCCATGAAAAATCGGGTGATTGATTGAACGTTGAGCTGATCGGTATGGTCATCATCTTTGTGGCCATTGCGGTGATTGTCATCAAGCTGGGGTAATCTCCGCATGTGCTGCGCTGCCTGGGCGATCGGGAGCGCATCGCGGATTTTTACAACAACGCAGGAGACAAACATGCCAAATCGAATTATCAGCAACATCATCGCCGGCCAGACCGTCGTTTCGGCCGCCAAGGAGCACTCCGTTCGGTCAGCTTGCAGCCTGATGGCCCAGAAGCGGGTCGGCGCCTTGCTGGTCGTCGAAAACAACCGGATCGTCGGCATCTTCACCGAGCGCGATGCGCTCAACAAGGTGCTGGCCGGCAATCTGGATCCGGATAAAACGACGCTGGAACAGGTCATGGTCGCCAATCCGCAGACGATTCGCGCCGACAAACCCCTCGGCTACGCCCTGCAATTCATGGTTGACGGTGGTTTTCGCCATGTCCCGGTGGTCGACCAGAATGGCGCACCGGTGGGCATGGTCTCGGCCCGCGATGCCCTGGGGCAGGATATGGTCCAGCTCGAGCGCGACCTGAAATTCAGGGAGCATCTCGAGGAAAATATCGCCTAAGCGGCGTCCGCAGACCAAGCAAAACGCGCCAGTGTGGCGGCGAATTCGCCGGACACTGGCGCTTTTATTTCCATGCGCCGTCCATCGAGTGGATGGTTGAAGTTCAAGCCAATGCAGGCCAGCAACAAACGATGGCAGCCGAGGTGTTCGGCAAAGTAGCGGTTGTGGCGCCCCTTGCCGTAGGTCGCATCGCCAATGATCGGGTGGGCGATGTGCTTGAGGTGTCGCCTGATCTGATGGCGGCGACCGGTGACCGGTTCCAGGGCGAGCAGGGCGTAGCGACTGCTCGGGTAACGGTCGACCGCGACGGGCAGTTCGATTTCCGCCAGTCGCCGATAGTGCGTCAGCGCCGCCTGGGCCTCGGTGCTGCTACGCTCACCCTGGAACTCGTAGGCATCGCGCTGGCGCGTTAGCGCGTGGTCGATAGTGCCGGATTCAGGCGGGTGGCCGCGGACGACGGCCAGATATTTCTTGTCCACCGTTCCCGCTTCGAACTGGCGTCCGAGCACGCCGGCAATTTCCTTGCTTAGTCCGAAGAGCAGAACGCCCGATGTGCCCCGGTCAAGACGGTGGGCCGGCCAGACGTACTGGCCGATCTGGTTGCGCAGGATCTGGATTGCGAAGCGCGTTTCGTGGCGGTCGATTTCCGAGCGGTGAACGAGCAGTCCGGGTGGCTTGTCGATGACGACGATCTGCTCGTCGCGGTAGAGGATGGGTAGCGGTGGTTCGCCCTCATTGCTACGGTCAACCGGAATTTCAGACAAAAAAGCGAGTCCTTGCGGCAGCCGGAATATCCATCCCGGTCACATGGGCGCGGTCGAGCAACTCCCAGTAGTAGCGGTAGGAAGCCCGGTCGTGCAGTTTGCCATCGTGCTGGATCGGTCCCCAGTCCTTGTCCTGGGCGGCAATCAGAATCTCGGCGGCGGCCTGGACTTCGGAGAAATCGGGGCGCATGGCTTCGACGATGGGTACGATCTGGTTCGGGTGGATGCTCCACATGCGCAGATAACCGAACTCCGTGCGGGCGCGCCGGGCATCGTTGCGAATGTACTCGATGTCTTTCAGTTCGGTCGTCACGTTGTGCGACGGAACCACGCCGCAGGCCAGTGCAGCGGCGCTGATCTCGCACTTGGCGCGAGCAACCAGCGGGTGCTCAAACTGGCCGGGACTCTTCATGGCATACCCGGGAATGGCGCCGTGGTGACCCGAGACAAAATCCATCAGGCCGAAATCCAGGCTCTCGACGCCGGGCAGGGCGGCGATTTCCCAGACTTCGCGCAAGGCGCCATGGGTTTCGATCAGCACATGGACCGGAATCCTGCGGTCGACGCCGAAATGTTGCTCAATTTCACGCAGGGCCTCGATCTGCACCTGAACATCGCCTGCGCTGCAGGGCTTGGGCAGCGTGATGAACGGGAGCCTGCCTCCGGCAATGCCGACCAGAATTTCCATATCCTGTCGCCAGTGCGGGTGGGTGACGTCGTGCACGCGGGCGCCGACCCGGTTGAATAGATTGTCTTCCGACATGATCACGGCGGCAGCCATCTCCGCATGCTCCCGCTCGGCGCCGGCATGAGCGCCATCTTCGCAATCGCAGGTAATGTCGAAGATCGGGCCGAGTTCCTTCTGCAACTGAAGCGCCTTGCGCACCAGCTTTTCCGACCCGGCGTAGTGGTCGACCGCAGGCAGGATGGGGAAGGGCTTTTCGCCGGCAAAGAGAACGGCTTTTGGATGGCGCATATTGGTTGTTAGTCGCAAAATAGCGAGCAGAAAATGAAAGGGCCGCGGTATTTTACCGCGGCCCTTGTTTGCTTTTGCTAACGACTAATAACTGGCAGCTAGCAACTCGCCTCGCCTTACAGCATGTCCTTGACGGCTTCGGCTTCGTCGGTCAGTTCCTTGAGCGTGATATTGATCTTCTCGCGGCTGTACTCGTCGATTTCCAGACCCTGGATGATCTTGAACGAACCACCCTTGCACTCGCACGGGAAGCCGAACACGATGCCGGCCGGGATGCCGTAGGAGCCGTCAGACGGCACGCCCAAGGTAACCCACTCGTCGGAACCGAGCACCCAGTCACGGATGTGGTCGATGGCGGCATTGGCAGCGGAAGCAGCCGACGACAGGCCACGGGCTTCGATGATGGCGGCGCCACGCTTGCCGACGGTCGGCAGGAAAACGTCGTTGTTCCAGGCGTGATCGTTGATCAGGGCCTTGACGCTGTCGCCGTTCGAGGTGCAGTTGCGGTAATCGGCGTACATCGTCGGCGAGTGGTTGCCCCAGACGACCAGTTGCTTCAGCGAAGAAACCGGACGGCCGATCTTGTTGGCCAGTTGGGACAGGGCGCGGTTGTGGTCCAGACGCAGCATGCCGTGGTAGTTGTTCGGGTTGGTGCGACCAACCTTCTTGGCAGCGGCAGCGGCGATGAAGGCGTTGGTGTTGCACGGGTTGCCGACGACCAGAACCTTGACGTTCTCGTTGGCGTTCTCGGCGATGGCCTTGCCCTGCACGGTGAAGATGGCGCCGTTGGCGGTCAGCAGGTCGGCACGTTCCATGCCCTTGGTGCGCGGACGGGCACCAACCAGCAGGCAGACGTCGGCATCCTTGAAGGCGACGTTCGGATCATCGGTGGCAACCATGCCCGCGAGCAGCGGGAAGGCACAGTCTTCCAGCTCCATCATCACGCCCTTGACGGCTTGCTGAGCTTGCGGCAGGTCAAGCAACTGAAGGATGACCGGCTGGTCTTTGCCGAGCATTTCGCCGGAGGCGATGCGGAACAGCAGGCTATAACCGATCTGGCCGGCGGCGCCGGTAATG
>PHCH01000006.1 GCA_002840785.1 Betaproteobacteria bacterium HGW-Betaproteobacteria-4
GCGCAACCATCTATGTCCCGCGAAGTTCATGTGCATGCCCAGCCATTGGCGTTTGCATGTGCTGCGGGACATAGTCCGGCGCGGGAGATAGTCCAATTTGCTGTGTCCGAGCAGAAGCTGAACCGCTCGCAGATTCTTTGTTCGCTTGTAGATCAGCGTTGCCTTGGTTCGCCGCATGGTGTGGGTGCCATAGACTGTCGAATCGAGTCCGACAGCAGCAACCCATTGATGGACAATCCGGGCGTACTGGCGCGTCGAAACATGGGGTGACTCGGATAGACGGCTAGGTGTAGCGGCTCGCATTTAAAATCGACCGGGCTCGCATTCAACGCGATTTCCGGCTCAAATTAACTGCAAATGAAATAGTGCCCCGGCTCACATTATCTGCAAATGAGCTCGCATTCAGCCGCGCCGGCTCGCATTCCATCCCGGCGGGCTCACAATAACTGCAAATGACGAGCCTCAAATAGCAGCGTCATCGGCAGCTGTAAGATTTTGAGACGGCTACCAGGGGGCGTCTCAGAAAACGGAGAATAAAGCACGCTAAGGGTGTCTGGCCTGTTTTCCCAATGCGACGCCCGCTGCCACAGCGGACAGCTTCAGGTAGGTATACAACCCTTCACCCGCTTCATGCCCGCTCAGTTCTTCGCGGCTAGGAAAAGCGCCCGTCGCCAGTGCAGCGAGTGTAGCCAATCCGGCAAATTGGAAACCTGCCGTCATGCCATGCCTCCAGGCTACTAGACCCACCGCGAAGGCATAAGGAAAGATACTCCGAATCGGCGTGTTCCCAATCCAGCCGACCAGGATCACCAGCAATAGCACGGCGATTCCGGCCAATAGGTGGTGGCTGATCCAAAGCAGCCGGTGTTCCGCGTCCTCGTGTAGCGGTTTCATGGGTGTTCACCCCGCTGTTCATCGCGCGGGAATCGCCAGGTTCCACCAAGCGTGAATGCGGGCAACGCACATTTCTGGACGAGCCGATACTGCGTCCGTTTCGTCACCCGCATGTAGTTGGCGATTTCTTCTTGCGCGAGGATGTCCTGCCCGGCTTTGGTGATGATTACACCGAAACCAGCACGTCACCCTGGGATTCGGCCAGCACGTGTTTGGTGACGCTGCCGAGGAGCAACTCTTCCAGCAGACTTTCCCCGTGCTTGCCCATGACGATCAAATCGCAATCCCACTCCTGTTCTTGCTCGATGATGCGCCCGGTCGGATCGCCGTGCAGAACCACCAGGCTGGTGCCATCGGAGGTTAGCCCGGCTTGGTTGCACAGGGCATACATCTTTTCAGCCGCTTCCTGCTTGGCAACGATCAGATAACGATTGATTCTGTCTTCGTCCACACTGGCGTAGCGCAAGCGGCCCTCGAAGGGCACATCGAATACGTGCAGCAATACAAGCTCGGCTTGGGGCGCGATGCGGCGTGCCTGGCGGATGGCTAGCAACGACGAGGGCGAGAAATCGACTGGCACCAGAAGTCGCCGGTAGGATTCGTGGGGTGGCTGCTTCACCACGAGGACGGGGCACTTCGTCGTGCTTAGCACGCGCAAGGCAGTTGTTCCCAGCGCGAAGTGGCGAATGATGCTTTCGCCCTTGGCGCCACATACCAACAGGCCGGCCGCCAGGCCATCGGCTTTCCTGGCCAGTTCGGCCAGCAACGAGCCGGTGACCACATGGATACCGGCCGCGACGCCAAAGCGTTGCAGGAGTGCTGCGGCGAGGTCACGGAGCTTTTGCCGTGCGGCATCCAGCACCCGCTGTTCCATGTCGGCCGGCGTTGCTCCCATCAGTTGCCGCAGCCGCTCCAGTGGGGCGAGGTCGGCGACGTGCAGCAGTTCGAGCGCGGTCGCCGTGTCTTTGCTGACCAGGGCGGCGCGCTCAACGGCATGGCGGGCCGGTGCGGACAGGTCGGTTGCCGCCAGGATGCGATTCAGTCGATTCATGGTGCCCTCCTTGGGATTGACGATATTAGCCAATTGGACGGTAACGCGGGGGTGAGTAAAATTTTCGACTGTTTTCGCTTAATCTGCAACAAACAGCCTTCCTGTTGCCACGATCAAGAAGAGGCCGGATCAATGACGAATCGCTCGACCACAGACCGCCTGGACAAACCGCCGCCGACCGATTGGCATACATTACCCCATGCGCAAGTCGAGCAAACGCTGCAAAGCGGGACGCGCGGCCTGAGCGATGCCGAAGCCCGCCGACGGCTGAGCCAATACGGGCCCAATCGCCTGGCCCCGCCGAAGCGGCGCGGACCGCTGTTGCGCCTCTTGATGCAGTTTCACAACATCCTGCTCTACGTGATGATGGGAGCCGCCGTCATCACGGCCTTGCTCGGGCAGTGGATCGATACCGGCGTCCTGATGATGGCGGTGGTGATCAACGCCGTCATCGGTTTCATCCAGGAAGGCAAGGCGGAATCGGCCCTCGATGCCATCCGCGCCATGCTCTCCCCGCATGCCATGGTGATTCGTGACGGGCAGCGCCGCGAAATCGATGCAGCCGACCTGGTGCCCGGCGACGTGGTCGCGCTCGCCTCGGGTGACCGGGTGCCCGCCGACCTGCGTTTGATCGAAGTTCGGGAACTGCGCATCGAAGAGGCGGCGTTGACCGGCGAGTCCCTTCCGGTCGAAAAGTCCGCCGAAACGGCGGCCGCCGATGCCCCGCTGGGCGACCGCCACGGCATGGCCTACTCGGGCACCCTGGTGGTCTACGGACAGGCCAGCGGCATCGTCGTGGCCACCGGTAGCGCCACCGAGTTGGGCAAGATCAACCAGATGTTGTCGGGCATCCGCAACCTGAGCACGCCGCTGCTGCGCCAGGTCAATCGTTTCGGCCGTTTACTGGCCCTGGCCATCCTGGGCGTGTCGGCGGCGACCTTTGTCCTGGGCACCCTGTGGCGGGATCACAGCCAGGCTGAAATGTTCATGATGGTGGTGGCCCTGGCCGCCTCGGCGATCCCTGAAGGTTTACCGGCGATCATGACCGTCACCCTGGCGCTGGGCGTGCAGCGCATGGCCCGGCGCAATGCGATCATTCGCCACCTGCCGGCGGTGGAAGCGCTGGGGTCGGTGACGGTCATCTGCTCGGACAAAACCGGGACGCTGACCCGCAACGAAATGACCGTGCAGCGCGTCGCCAGTGCCGGGCATGTCTTCGATGTCGGCGGCGTCGGCTATGCGCCGGTGGGCGATGTGAGTATCGATGGCCGGATCATCGAGCCTGAAAATTACCCGGCGATGGAGATGGCGATCCGGGCCGGCGTACTGTGCAACGATGCCCGCCTGTGCGAAGACGATGGCTCGTGGCGGGTCGAAGGCGACCCGACGGAAGGCGCTTTGCTCGTACTCGGGGGCAAGACCGGTTTTACCCAGCACACTGGCGAAGAAGCGTGGCCCAGGCTCGATGCCATTCCGTTCGAGTCCCAGCACCGATTCATGGCTACTTATCACCGCGACAGCGACGATGAGCCGTGGATTTTCGTCAAGGGCGCCCCGGAGCGCATCCTCGACATGTGCGGTACGCAATTAGGCCACGATGGCGAACGGCCGCTGGATGTCGATTACTGGCGGCGCATGGCCACCGATACGGCGGCCCAGGGGCTGCGCCTGCTCACCCTGGCCTGCAAACGGAGCGCACCGCAGGGCGAACGCCTGGACTTTGCGGATATGGAGTCGGGCTATGTGTTGCTGGCCCTGGTCGGCATCATCGACCCGCCGCGCGAAGAAGCGGTGCGCGCCGTCAGCGAGTGCCACCATGCCGGCATTCGGGTCAAGATGATCACTGGCGATCACGCGGAAACAGCGCGCGCCATCGGGGCGCAATTGGCCATTGGCGTGGGTAAGCCAACCATCACCGGCGCTGAAGTAGCCGTGATGGACGATGCCGCTTTGCGGCGGGTGGCGATGGAAGTGGATGTCTTCGCCCGGGCCGCGCCAGAACACAAGTTGCGCCTGGTGCAGGCGCTCCAGGATGACGGGCAGGTGGTAGCGATGACCGGTGACGGGGTCAACGACGCCCCGGCCTTGAAACGCGCCGACGTCGGCGTGGCGATGGGTATGAAAGGCACGGAGGCGGCCAAGGAGGCGGCCGACATGGTGCTGGCCGACGACAATTTCGCCACCATCGCCATTGCCGTACGCGAAGGCCGCGCCGTCTACGACAACCTGAAAAAATTCATCCTGTTCATGCTCCCCACCAATGGCGGCGAGGCGCTGGTGGTTATCGCGGCCATCCTGTTCGAGCTGGCCTTGCCACTCACACCGGCCCAGGTGCTGTGGATCAACATGGTCACGTCCAGCACCCTGGGTCTGGCGCTGGCCTTCGAGCCGGCCGAGCCCGGCATCATGAACCGGCGGCCGCGTCCGCCCGGCGAGGCGCTGCTTTCGGGCTTCTTCGTCTGGCGGGTGCTGATGGTCTCCGTCCTCATGATGACCGGTGCGCTGGGTCTCTTCTTGTGGGAATTGAACGCCGGCACGAGCATCGAGACGGCACGCACAATGGCGGTCAATGCGGTGGTGGTGGCGGAAATGTTCTACCTGGTCAACAGCCGCTTCATCCTTCAACCCGTCATAAGCCGCGACGGACTGACCGGCAATCGTTACATATTGCTGGCGATTTCTGCCTGCATTCCGCTGCAGATCGCCTACACCCACCTGCCCGCCATGCAGGCCGTCTTTGATTCCACCAGCCTGACGCTACTGGAATGGAGCAAGGTACTGGCTGCCGGTCTGTTGGTGTTCAGTGTCGCCGAACTGGAAAAATTCGTCGTCCGGCGCACCCGCCTAGCGGCTCGCTTGCGTCTGGCATGACAATGCAGCAATTCAAGGAGACTCCTATGACAGTAAACACGGAACAGGGCAGCACCCCCCATCGCCTTCTGCTGGCCACCGACCTAAGTGCACGATGCGACCGGGCGCTGGACCGGGCCGCTCAGTTGACCCATGAGTGGCAGGCCGAACTGCTGGCATTGCACGTCCTTGATCCCGCTGCATCCCCCGATCAAGCGCTGGCCTGGGCCGGCGGCGCGAGCGACGAACAACTCCTGCATGTGGCGCGACAACAACTGGCCCATGACCTCGCGGCGGCCAATGTGCCCGCGACCCTGCATTTGGTGCGCAGCATGGACGCCACAACAGCCATTCGGGAGACGGCGGCCCGCACGCAATCCGGCCTTGTCGTTTGCGGTGTATCCCGCAACGAAACCCTGGGGCGGCTCGTGCTGGGTTCGACGGTCGAGAACCTGGCCCACCGGTTATCCCAGCCCTTGCTGGTGGTTCGCCAACGGGCGCGCGGACCGTACCGGCGGATCGTCGTGGCGACCGACTTTTCCGAGCCGTCCCGGCATGCCCTGCTGGCCGCAGCCCAATTTTTCCCCGACCGCGAACTGATCCTGTATCACGCCCATGGCTTGGCGATGTCAGGGCTGGCCAATGCTTCGCCGCATCCCGGCGTCTACGCCAGTATCGAGGAAACCGAATCCGCCGCCTTCCTAGCGGCGACAGCGTTTCCCGAGGATACGGCAGTGCGTTCCGTCATTGAGTGCGGTGCCATCGAAAGCACATTGACCCGGTACGTGCGCGAGCACAACATTGACTTGGTGGTGATGGGCAGCCACGGCTGCAGCGGATTGATGAGCCTGCTACTGGGCAGCACGGCCACCAAGCTGCTCGACTGGCTACCGTGCGATACGCTGCTGGTACGAGAATCCACCGACACGGCGTAACAGTGACGGCGGGCAGGATTCAGGCATGGAGTGATGCCGGGGCCTGATCTTTGCCTTGCGGGGCAAAATCCCCCAGCAGGGTGCCCGCTGAAAATCAATCGGCGGCACCGATTCGCAATACCTTTCCACCTAGCATCGGCTTGAGGGCAATCACCGAAAATCAGTCGTCTTCGTCCAGAAAGCGATACACGCCGCCCGCATTGGCCCCGCTGTCGTGCTTTCGCCCGCGCAGATCTCGATAAACCGCAGCGCGCATGATCATCATCGAAACGACAGGCGCTGTGAGCAGTACAAAGAGCGTAATGATCACCTCGTGGATGACTAGGCGGGACTGCTGGGCAGTGAAGTAGATCATCGAAGCGATGAGGACTGAGCCGGCGCCGAGCGTGATCGTGATGGCCGGGCCGTGGATGCGCTGATAGAACGTGGGCAGCCGCATCAGACCGAGGGCGCCGGTGACGATAATGCAGCCACCGATGATCAGAAGAAGGGAAACGGGCAGTGCAGCCCAGGCGGGGAGTCCTTCGAGCGAGCTCATTCGATGATCTCTCCGCGCATCAGAAACTTGGCCAGGGCAATGGTCGACACAAAACTGATGAGTGCAATCAGCAGTGCCACCTCGAAATAGATCAGGCTGCCGAACCGGATGCCGAGCACCAGGGCGAGCAGCATGGCGCACATCCATAACGTATCGAGCGCCAGGACGCGGTCCTGGGCCGTCGGCCCGATCACGAGGCGGATGGTGCAAAAAAGCATCGATAAGATGACGCAGGCGGAGACGAAAGCAATCGAGAATTCGAGCAGTGCGGCCATGGGCGAATATCCTATTCAAAGATCTCGATCAGCGGTCGCTCATAGCGCCTCTTGATCGTGTCGACCCACCATTGGGCATCGTGCAGGTCAAAGACATGCAGCGCAAGTTCATGCCGGTCGCCCAGTATTTCAACCCACACCGTCCCGGGTGTCATATTGATGAGGCCGGCGAGGACGGCGAGCCCGTAGGGGTCCCGCAAGTCGAGGGGGATGCGGATGAACTGGGAATTGATACGATCGGCTTTGACAAAGTAAATGATCCGACCGACATTGAAGCATGACCGCACGACTTCCACGGAGGCCATGACGAGCAGCCGGAAAAGGGTTATAGGCCGGCGCAGGCGCGGGTAACCAAGCGGCTGCAAGGGTTGGGCGATAAGCGGCACGATGACTGCGAGGCAGGTGCCGAGAAGAATTTGTGCAGGATCGATCGCCTGATTGATGAGCAGCCAGAACAACAGCAGCAGGACGGAAACGAGCGGGAAAGGCAACCAACGTTTCATTATCTGCCTCCTGGGCCGAGGGGGCCAGGGACCACCGGCTGCCCTTGCACGCGTTCAATGTACTGGGCCGGCCGTTGCAGGCCGTCCGAAGTGCGGTGGAGATATTCGAAGACCGGCCCGGCCTGCACGGCGAACCCGACGGACAGCAGGAGTAGTAGCCCGATCGGGGCTACCTCGGTGACGTGCAGCGGCGGTGGTTTCAGGATGCCCGCAGCCCAGAAGGTGCGAACCCCGAAGCGCAGAAGGGCGATGATCGCGGCAAGTCCGGAAACCAGGATCAGCGTGATAAGCGCCATGGCCCCAAGGCTTACCGCCTTGCCCGGGCCCGGATGAAGCAAGCCATGCAGGATCGAGAATTTGGCAACGAAGCCGTTGAGCGGCGGCAAGCCCACGATGATCAATGCGCAGGCAGCAAATGCCAGCGCGAGGAAGGCAATGGCGGCGGGAATGCCCTCTCCCACCGGCTGCTCCGGCCGCTCGTCGATGGCGAAAGCTTCCATCGTTAGCGCCAGCATGGCAGCGCCCGGCGATTTCATGCGCTCGACCAGCTCAATGAGCAGCATGAAGGCGGCGATCGCAAGCGTTGATCCGAGCATGTAGAAAAGCGCCGCAGGAACCAGTGACGATTGACCGGAACCGACGATCGCAAGCAGGATGCCTGACGAGACCATGGCCGAGTAGGCGGCCTGGCGCGCCGGCGTCTCGCTCGCCAGCATGCCGATGGCAGCGAAGGCGATGGTCGCCAAGCCGCCCCACAGCAGGGCATCGAAGCCGGCGCCGCTGGGGGGCTCGTTGGCGAAGATCAGCAACCACAGGCGCAACACGATGTAGATGCCGACCTTGGTCAGCAGGACGAACATTGCGGCAACAGGGGGTGAGGCGGCGGCATAGGTTGCGGGCAACCAGAAACCGAGGGGCCACATCGCGCTCTTGGCCAGAAATGCGAGCGCGAGCACGGTCATCCCGATCTGGGCCAGGATGAGGCCATCCCCGCTGATATGGTTGAGACGTCCGGCCAGGTCAGCCATATTGAGCGTACCGGTCGCCGCGTAGATCAGCGCAACGCCGATCAGGAAAAGCAGCGAGGCCGCCAGGTTCACCGCGACGTAGTGCAGGCTGGCACGGAGACGGGCCCGGTTGTAGCCGTGCAGGAGCAGGCCGTACGAGGCGGCGAGCATGACTTCGAAAAAGACGAACAGGTTGAACAAGTCGTGCGTCAGGAAGGCGCCATTCAGGCCCATGAGCAGGAACTGGAATAGGGAATGGAAATGTACGCCGATACGGCTCCAACTGCGCATCGAATAACAGAGCACGGCGCCGGCGAGTAGCGCAGTGAGGAGCAGCATCAATGCCGACAGGCGGTCTGCCACGAACGCAATGCCGAACGGTGCCGCCCAGTTCGCCATTAGATATACCCCGATCCCTTCCGGCCAGCCCTCGTCGGTCAACCAGACCAGGGCGACGGCCGTTCCCAGCATGCCGAGCACCGACACAAGATTCGCCATGAACTTGAGCTGATGATGCTTCTCGTTGACCGGGATCAGCAGCGCCCCGCAGAGCAGCGGCAAGACAACCGGCACGAGAATCAGGTGTTGGGTCCAGCCAAGACTCATTGCTCGGGCTCCTCGCCATCGACGTGGTCGGTGCCGGTAATACCACGGGCACCGATCATCAGCACAAGATAGAGTGCGGTAGTGGCGAAACCGATGACAATGGCGGTCAGCACCAAGGCCTGCGGCAGCGGATCGGCGAAAGCAGCCGGGTCGGGGGCGCCCGGTCCGAGCGTAAGCGGCGGCCGGTTTATCCACAGGCGGCCCATGATGAAAATGAACAGGTTGACCGCATACGACATCAGCATGATGCCCATGATCACCTGAAAGGTGCGTGGGCGCAGGATCAACCAGATGCCGGAACCGAAGAGCACACCGATGGCGAGGGCGATGACCATCTCCATCACACAATTTCCCGTGTCGGCATGTGGCTGGGGTTAGGGCTGGACTTGGTCGGCACGCGGTGGCTTCGGATCGATTGGTGGGCAAGCGACATGAGGATCAGCATAGTCGTACCGACGACCACGGCAAACACGCCGATATCGAATCCCAGTGCGCTCGGCACGTGGATCTCGCCGAGCAGGGGCAGGGAAAGATGCAGCGTATGGCTGGTCAAAAAAGGATAGCCGAAGGACCAGGCGCCGAGGCCCGTCCCACAGGCAATCAGCAGCCCGTACGAGAGCCAGCGGTGGGGGCGCATTCGCAAGTGCGACTCAATCCAGACGGTGCCTGCCAGCATGTACTGGCAGATGATGGCCACACAGAAGATCAGGGCAGCGACGAATCCCCCGCCCGGCAGGTTGTGGCCGCGCAGGAAAAAGTAGGCGGCCATGATGCCCATGAAAGGCAGCAGCAGACGGAGGTATATCACCGGGATCGTCAGGTGGCCGCGCTCGGCCTGCTCGTTTGGCGTCTGCCGAACTGCGGGATCGACGTCGCTCGTCTGCTGGACCGGGATCGCAATACTTTCGGGGGCGGGCCGGAAGCGACGCAGCAGCGCATAGACCGTCAGCGCAACGATAGCGAGGACGGTAATCTCCCCCAGGGTATCGAAGCCGCGAAAGTCGACAAGCAACACATTGACGACGTTGCTGCCGCCGCCTTCAGGCAGGGCACGCACAAGGAAAAAGTCGCCGAGGCTGGGCGGTGCGGGGAGCACAAGGGCAGCATAGCTGAGAGCGGCCATTGAGATACCGCCGGCAGCAGCGATAAGCAAGTCGCGGTATCGACGGATCCAGGCTCTGCGCGGTACGGTCAGCGACAGTTCCAGCGGCACGATACGCGGCGGCAGCCAACGCAGGCCGAGCAGGAGCAGAATTGTGGTGACCGTTTCCACCATCAATTGCGTCAGGGCGAGGTCGGGAGCCGACAGCCACAGAAAAGTCAGGCTCGTGACGAGCCCGGTGCCGCCGACGAAAATCAGCGCGGCGAGGCGGTGGTACTTCGCCTGCCAAGCGGCGGCAATGGCGCAAGCACAGCCGATCAGCCACATCAGGGCGAATAGCGGGTCGACCGGCGATGCCCCTGAAAAAGAAGGCCAAGCCGGCAAGGGCAAGGATCCTGCCACGAACAACGGGGCGCCAATCAGTGCCAGCATCAGCCACAGTAACTGCGTCTGCAGCCGCTGCGTGCCAATCGCGCGCAACAACCTGGAAGCGGCCTGAGTCAGGCTCAACAGCGAACTTTCGAAAATCTGTGCGCCATTGAGCCGATGCAGCAACGGAGCGCGTTCGCATCCGGCGGCACCGTAGGTGCGCCGCAGGAAGACAAAAAGGGCGATACCGCCGGCGAGAGCCAGGGTGCTCAGGAGAAGGGGCAGGTTGAAGCCATGCCAGATGGCAAGGCTATACAGCGGCGTCTGCTCTCCCAGCACGGCAAATACTGCGTCATGGAGCAAAGGGGCGACACTTTGAGCTGGTGCGATACCGACAATCAAGCAGAGCAGGACCAGAAACTCAATGGGGAAGCGCATCCAGTGCGGCGGCTCATGAGGCTCATTCGGTAGGCCAGCGGGCAGCTTGCCGAAGAAGACACTGATGAACCGCAATGAATAGGTGACACTGAACATACCCGCAGTTACCGCAGCAATTGACATCCACCAGTTCTCTTCGCCGCCGATAAGCGCCGTTTCGGCGAAGAACATTTCCTTGGAAAGAAAGCCGTTGAGCAGCGGCACGCCGGCCATGGAAGCGGTGGCTATGACGGCCAGCGAGCCGGTTACCGGTAGCGCCCGGCTAAGTCCGCGCAGGAGGCGCATGTCGCGGGTTCCCGTCTCATGATCGACAATGCCTGCCGCCATGAACAGTGAAGCCTTGAATATCGCATGGTTGAGGGTGTGAAAAATAGCCGCGACGATGCCGAGTGGCGTACCGATGCCTAACAGAACGGTAATCAGGCCGAGGTGGCTGATGGTCGAATAGGCAAGCAGGCCTTTGAGATCATGTTGAAATATCGCGGCAAAAGCGCCGACGAGCAGCGTACAGATCCCGGCGCCACCGATCAGCCACATCCATTCAGAAGTGCCGGAAAGGACAGGCCACAGGCGCATCAGCAAAAAAATGCCGGCCTTCACCATGGTCGCCGAATGCAGGTAGGCTGAAACCGGGGTTGGCGCAGCCATCGCATGCGGCAGCCAGAAGTGGAAAGGGAATTGCGCGCTCTTGGTCAGGGCGCCGAGCGCAATAAGCAAAAGCGTCGGGAAGTACCAGGGATGGTTCCGGATGACATCACCCTGTGCCAGTACCACATCGAGGTCATAGCTCGCGGTGATATGGCCGAGAAGGAGGATTCCGGCAAGGAGACAGAGGCCGCCGGAGGCCGTAATGATGAATGCCATGCGTGCCCCGCGCCGCGCATCGATCCGGTGCTGCCAATAGCCGATGAGGAGAAAGGACGTGAGACTGGTCAGCTCCCAGAACACGACGAGTTGAATGAGGTTGCCCGAAAGCACGATACCCAGCATCGATCCCATGAAGGCAAGCAGAAACGAAAAGAAGCGCGGCGCCGGGTCGGCCGCCGACATGTAGTAGCGGGCATAGAGCACGACCAGGAAGCCTATGCCCAATATGAGTACAGTGAACAGCCAGCTCAGACCGTCCATGCGCAGGACGAAATTAACGCCATAGGCGGGCAACCAGGCGGCCTCGTAGCGGAGCACGTCACCCGCGCCGACCGTCGTGTAGAGGAAAAACGTGACAAGTAGCCCCGTCAAGGTCAGGCCGCCCGCCAGCCAGGCTTCCGGGTTGCGCGCATTGACCGGCATCATGCCGGCAATCGCGCTGCCGATAAAAGGCAGAGCAACGAGAAGTAGCAGCAACATTGAATCGGGCATAGTCCGCTCGTGGAAACCGTCAGGCTATAGGTTGTGGGCGCTCAGCATCTCGAGTCCAACAGCAGAAGCGGCTGCTTGCTCTGCATGGCATCGCTGCGCGAATGCGGCAGGCTGGGGGATTTTCGTTCATCTATGCGAACCTCCGCAATTGGACTTAAACATAAGTGCCTCAAAACATACCGGCCGTCGCCACGGCCTGACGGCGGCGGGCAGGGGTCAGACATGAAGTAACGCTAAGGCCTGGCCATTGGCTTGCGGGGCAAAACGCTCCAGAACATGCCCGGTCATGCCTTTGGCAAGCTCTTCCTCGCCGAAGAAGACCGTGCCAATGCCATCCTTGCGCAACATCACCGACTCCTCCTCGCTGTGCGTGCGCAAGACGATTTCGATGCCGGGATTGAGGGCGCGTGCCGTGTCCGCCATCTGGCGCACGTTGATCGGATCGGGCGTCGCCACCACCAGCATGGCGGCATCGGCAATGTGTGCCTGAATCAGCACCGCCGGGTCGGCAGCATTCCCTGACACGGCCACCATGCCTTTCTTGCGCAAGTCTTCGACCAGTTCGCGGTTCTGTTCGGCTACCACGTAGGGAATACCGGATGCCTCCAACGCGTCGGCAATCCGCTTGCCAACCCGGCCATAGCCCACCAGAACAACTTGCCCCTGCAGATACTTGCGCGCGGTGCTCATCGGCAGTTCGGCATACGGGTCGATTCTTTGCTCCAGCCGACGTGCCAGTTCCGAGCGTTCGAGAATCCAGCGCCGCAGCGGTTCGATGGCCGCAAACAACACCGGATTCAGTGCGATGGAAATGAGTGCGCCGGCCAGTACCAGGCTCATGCCTTCGGCAGGTAGCAGGCCCAGCGAAAGGCCCAGGCCGGCCAGGATGAATGAGAACTCGCCGATTTGCGCCAGACTGGCCGAAACAGTTAGTGCCGTGTTCAACGGATAGCGGAAAACCAGCACGATGGCCAGGGCCGCAATGGACTTGCCGAAGATGATGATGGCCACCACGCCCAAAACATGCAAGGGTTGCTCGATCAGAATACTGGGTTCGAAGAGCATGCCCACCGAGACGAAAAAAAGTACCGAGAAGGCGTCACGTAGCGGCAAAGATTCTTCGGCGGCCCTGTGGCTGAACTCCGATTCGCGCATCACCATGCCGGCGAAGAAGGCACCCAGGGCAAAGGAAACGCTGAACAGCTGGGCTGCGCCATAGGCAATGCCAATGGCCGCCGTGACCACCGATAGCGTAAACAACTCACGCGAGCCGGTACGCGAAACCTGCCACAACAACCAGGGCAGCGCGCGGCGACCGGCCACCAGCATGATGGCGATGAAGGCCGTCACCTGAAGCAAGGTTTTTCCGATCGTGACCCATAGGGGTTGGGGGTTCACCACCTCGGCGACCGATCCGCCCAGAACGCCCGCCAGCGGCGGCAGCAGGACCAGCACCAGAACGGTAGCCAGATCTTCGACGACCAGCCAGCCGACCGCGATGCGACCGTTCATGCTGTCGAGCACACCACGCGCTTCCAGCGCCTTGAGCAGCACAACGGTACTGGCGCACGACAGCGACAACCCGAAAATCAAACCGGCTCCCCAACTCCATCCCCACCACCAGGCGATGGCCATGCCGAGTATGGTGGCCAAGCTCATTTGCACGACGGCGCCGGGCACCGCAATGCGTTTGACCGCCAGCAGGTCATTGAGCGAAAAATGCAGGCCGACGCCGAACATGAGCAGCATGACGCCGATTTCGGAGAGCTGGGAAGCCAGATGGACATCGGCCACGAATCCCGGTGTACCCGGCCCGATGATGATGCCGGCCACAAGGTAGCCCACCAATGCCGGCACTTTGATGCGCTCGGCGAGGAAGCCAAGGACGAGCGCAACGCTGAAGCCGGCCGCCAGCGTGGTGATCAGGGATATGTTGTGTTCCATTGTCGCTATTTCACTTCGGATTAAAAACTAAGGTTAGGTGTGCGCCGAAGCGGGCACCCAGCGATACAGGGTTGGAACGGAGACGCCGAGGTTCCTGGCCACGTCTTTGGGCGGTACGCCGCTTGCCAATAGCTTCTTGGCCGATTCAATCTTGCTGTCGGTCATCTTGGGCTTACGGCCCCCCTTGCGTCCGAGTCGGCGAGCCATTTCGAGTCCAGCGCGGGTGCGCTCGACGATCAACTCTCGTTCCATTTCGGAGAGGCTGGCCATGACGTGGAAAAAGAACCGGCCAGATGGCGTGCCGGTATCGATGGCGTCAGTCAGGCTCTTGAACTGGACGCCTTGTTTGTGCAGTTCTTCTACCAGATCAACCAGTTGCTTGACGCTACGCCCGAGGCGATCCAGTTTCCAGACCACCAGGGTGTCGCCTTCACACAGTATTTCCAGCGCCTTGGCCAAGCCGGGACGGTCTGCCCGCGTACCGCTCACTTTGTCTTCAAAAATTTTCTGACATCCAACCTTGGTGAGAGCGTCGCTCTGCAACTCCAGGTTCTGATCCTGCGTGGAAGCGCGGGCATAACCAATCAGCATGGCTTGTCGGCATCCTTGCACACGGCAGGCAGTTGCTTGAGCAGCTCAGGTAACGCCGTCTGCACGGTGTCCCATACCATATCGAGGTTGATGTCGAAATAACCGTGGGCGATGCGGTTGCGCATGCCGCGCATGCTGCGCCACGGCACTTCGGCGTACCTCTGTGTGAACCCGGCGTAGCCGTCCATCACCTTGGTCGCGGCTTCGCCGATGATGATGAGGCTCATGATGACGGCTTGCTGGGTGCGCTTGTCCTCAAGAAAGTCGTCTTTACTCAGACCCTCGACGAAGCTGCAGGCATCGGTTGCGGCCTGCTGCATGTGGTCGAGGTAGTCGGGCAGGCGGTTCTCAATCATACCGGCTGAGCCTCCGCGAGCACCTTTGTCCTGAACTTGGGCGACAGGTCGGCCGGGGTCAGCAAATCGACGGGGACGCCGAGCAGTATTTCCAACTCATCTTGCAGGCCACCTAAGTCAAATAGCGTGGCGCCGGGCAACGCATCGACCAGTAGGTCAAGATCGCTACCGTCCCGGTCGGTGCCGTGAAGCACCGAACCGAAGATCCGCGGGTTTTCTGTGCGAAAGCGACTTGCTGCTTCGCGGACAGCGCTTCGCTTGAGATCAAGCGCGAGAGAGGGTCGCATGAGGCACCTTTGCTTTATCGAAACTCATTGAAATGGTAGGGGATTGAGAATACCATTTCAAGAGCCATTTTCGAGAATTGAAGTGCCTTGATTGGTCGCGTTCCTTGTGTCGTTTTGAGAAGGCGGCTGCACTGCATAGCAGAAGCCGGATGCACCGCAATCGTGAAATCGCTCCATGCATGTCAGAAATAGTATGTGGTGATGGGCATAAGTGCCCAAGCCGCCTGATGACATTAGGAGCCCACTGTAACGGTTTCTTGATCCGCCACGAGGACGTTGTGGCGGCCTTAGAGATCCTGAGCCAGCTTAAGCTGTTGCGTCCCGAACTTCCCGTCATGGTCCGGGCGCGGGACGAGGTGCATGTCGAAGAACTTCAGGCCGTCGGCGCGCTTGAAGTCGTGCCGGAAGCGCTTGTGGCCGGCTTGATGATCGCTTCGCAGGCGCTGCTGTTGCTGGACGTTCCCAGATCGCGGCTCAGCCGCCGCATACAGAACAGCGGTCCGGGCGTTACCGCCTGATGCGCGAATTTTTACGCGGCAACGAGATTTCCGACAGGACTGAAGCGCGGTATGCCCAGCGGCTTCGCTCGATCGTCCTGGCCCCCGAAAGCCCCGCGACCGGACGGGCTCTGGGGGAACTCGATCTTGGCGGCCACGGTGACCGCGCTGGTGCGACGGGATGAGCGGCGGTTGGCGCCGCCCGACCACACGCGTTTGCTGGCGGATGACGTCATCGTTGCGTCCGGCGCGTTCGACGACTTCGAACGGGCGGAACGAACGTTGCTGGGATAGATCAGAATTCTTGCAGGGTTCGACTCGATGGAGAAGGAAGCATGACCACGCTGAAACACCTACTCGCCGCAACCGACCTTTCAGGCCCCGCGCGCCATGTGGTGGACCGCGGTTTCCTGCTGGCGAAGGAAAGCGGCGCCCAATACACTGTGATGCATGCGCTGGCACTAGATACCCTTGAGGAACTGCGCCAATTGCTGGGCGACAAGCTCTCGGTCGTAATGCAAAGAATCGAGGCGGAGGCGCGTGACGCGCTGACCCAGGCGGTCGCCGATCCGACGCGAAATCTGGGCGTTTCCGCGGCCATCCTCATTGAGCGAGGTCTGGCGCTATCTGCCGTACCGGCGAGGGCCCAGTCGGTAGCTACCGATCTAATTTTGATCGGCGCGCATGGCCAGGATTTCCTGCAAGACGTGTTGTTGGGCTCCACGACATCGCGCCTACTCCGCAAGAGCCGGTGCCCGGTGCTGATCGTCAAGCAGCCCGCGCACGCGCCCTACAAACGGGTTCTGATCCCGGTCGATTTCTCGCCGGCTTCGGAAATCGCAGTCAGGACCGCCCGGCTCGTGGCCCCCGCTGCCCACATCGACTTGCTCCACGTCTTCGACGTTCCCTTCGAAGGCAAGATGCATTTCGCGGGGGTTAGCGAATACATCATGTATCAGTATCGCAACGAAGCCAGGCTGCGTGCCTTCAATCGACTGGAGGCCATGGCGACGGCAGCGGGACTTCAGGCAGCGAATCACACCAGCCTGGTTCTTCACGGCGCGCCGGCCCTGCAAATTCTTGCCGAGGAGGAAAAGGACACCTACAACCTCATCGCCATGGGCAAGCATGGCACCCATGTGACCGAGGAACTCCTCCTTGGCAGTGTCACCAAGCGCGTACTGGCCCTGGCGCAATGCGACGTTCTTGTCGTCGTTGATGAGGGTCCCGCAATCGATCCGTTGGTCCTCGCACGCCCGCTCTGCGAGGAGCAGAGATGAAAGACCGGACGGCGACACCTTTTTTCTGCGTCTTCTGCACGCTTTCGATGCTCTCCATTCCGCATTCGGCGGGTGGCGAGATAGAGCAACGAGGAGTCTACCGAGTAGCAATCATCGATGATGACGACATTGCGGAATGTGCCCGTCTACTGGGAGGCCTTGCGTAAGTTATACGGACAAGGTCACTGCAACGTGGCCTTCCCTAAGGACGCTCCGATTCCGCTACCCAAGGAGCAACTGCTCCCCGAGGCCTTGAGTCGGGCCACCATGATCTATACGGCCAACAAGGGCTTTACGTGGAATTGCCAGGTTCGTCCCGACGCCGATAATTGTTTTCACTGGAAAGCACTAAATCTGGCATTGCCTTGAGAAAGTCCGACCCTAACAAAGATGCCAAGTTTATCGAATTCCCAGTCTTAAAGGACTGCGTCATGTATGTATTGGGCTTTAAACCAAGGAACAGCCCGGACGCCTTCTTTCGTTGATGCCCCCATTTGTAGTCTCCCACCCTGGCGCCGAGGCTGCCGGCTGCACCGTAGCAACCATGCGGCAGATAGACCCGTAGCAGCGGCGAACCCACTGCCCACAAATAGCGCAATTGTCATGAGCAGGACTGCAATAGCCGAAACGCAATGACTAACAAACTGTATGGACTGTATCGTATCGGTATACCCAAACGGGGCGCCCGGCTGAGACAGTTTTCGCGTCTCAATAGGGTTGTTTTGTCATTTTCTGCATGCTATCGTCAAGGCTCTAAAGGCTAACGAGACGAATGCTTCCCCATGGCGCTCTATGGTTACGCTCGGGTGTCCACCCGCGATCAGGACTTCACCTTGCAGGAAGAGGCCCTGCGTGCGGCCGGCTGCGATGTGGTCCGGGCCGAGAAGGTCACCGGGAGTTCGCGGAGCGGCCGGACTGAACTTCAGCTCTTGCTCGACTTCATCCGACCGGGTGACACGCTGGTCGTCACCCGCATCGACCGCCTCGCCCGCAGCATCAAGGATCTTCAGGATATCGTGTTCATGTTGAAGGAGCGCGGCGTCACCCTGAAGGCAACCGAGCAGCCGATCGACACGCGCAGTGCCGCTGGTAAGGCTTTTCTGGATATGCTCGGCGTCTTTGCGGAATTTGAAACCAATCTGCGGCGCGAGCGGCAGTTGGAAGGCATTGCGGCCGCCAAGGTGCGCGGCGTCTACCGTGGCCGCAAGCCGTCGATCGATCCCGCCGAAGTGCAGCGTTTACGGATCGAGGAGAAACTGGGGCCGACGGAGATTGCCCGGCGCTTGGGCGTCGGTCGTGCCTCGGTGTATCGCGCACTGGCCCGTTATGGACGGCCGACGTAAAGCGATTCCGGCCGACTCGCTGCTGCAATTGCGGCAGCGGCTCGACCGTTTGCCGCCCAAGAGTCCTGAACGAGCCACGCAAATCGCCGGCATTGCCGAGTTGTACGGCCTATCCAGCACCTCGGTCTATCGCGCTTTGGCTCAGTTTCAGAAGCCTCATGCCGCCCACCGCGCCGACCATGGCAAGCCGCGAATTCTCGAACAGCCCGAGTTGGAGCGCTACTGCGAACTGGTAGCCGCCCTCAAGTTGCGCACCACCAACAAGAATGGCCGGCACCTGTCCACGCGACGTGCCCTTGAGCTGTTGGAAGAGTACGGGGTCGAAACGCCCCAGGGGTTGGTCAAGGCGCCCAAAGGGCTGCTGACCCGGCCCACCGTCAACCGCTACCTGGCGCTCTGGCAGCTTGATCAGTCGCACTTGCGACGGGAACCGGCCGCTGTGCGTTTTCAGGCGGACCATAGCAACGATTGCTGGCAATTCGACATTTCGCCGTCCGACCTGAAACATATCGACCAGCCGGCGTGGGTCGATCCCGCCAAAGGGATGCCGACGCTGGCCTTATTTAGTGTGGTCGATGACCGAAGCGGCATGGCGTATGTCGAATACCACTGCATTTATGGCGAAGATGCGGAATCCGCCCTGCGCTTCCTGTTCAACGCCATGGCGCCAAAGCCCGATGCCGGCTCGCCTTTTCAGGGACGGCCGAAGATGCTCTATCTGGACAATGGCCCGGTCGCCAAAAGCCGGGTTTTCCAGAACGTCATGCAGGCGCTGGCCATCCCGTGGGAGACGCATATCCCGGCGGGCAAGGATGGGACACGCACCACGGCACGCTCGAAGGGAAAGGTGGAACGCCCTTTCCGGACCGTCAAGGAAGCCCACGAAACCCTGTACCACTTCCACAAGCCGGAAACCGAGCAGCAGGCCAACGAATGGCTAGTCCGCTACCTGCTGCGCTACAACGACCAGCGGCATCGTTCGGAAGCGCATTCCCGTCGTGATGACTGGCTGGCCAACCTGCCTGCGGAGGGGGTACGCGGCATGTGTACCTGGGAGCAGTTTTGCCGTTTCGCCCGCGAGCCCGAGCGGCGCAAAGTGGGCATTGATGCCCGGCTCAGCATGGACGGCACGCAGTACGAAGTCGAGCCGGAGATGGCCGGCGACTACGTGGTATTGCTCTGGGGCCTGTTCGATGAAGAGTTGTATGTCGAGTACAACGGCCAGCGCACCGGGCCCTACTATCCCATCGCCGGCCCGATCCCGTTGCACCGCTACCGGACTTTCAAACGTAGCAAAGCCGATGAGCGCGCCGACCGTATCCGCGTCTTGGCCGACCAACTTGGGCTGCCGATCAGCGCCTTGTCGGGCGACGCGGTGCGGTTGACGCCGCCGGTTGAGGCTACGGCGATTCCACGCCAGCCTTTCGACGCGGAAGCCCATGAGTACCATTTTCCCACCGCGATTGCCGCCAAACTCGCCATTGCGGATGACCTGGCCATGCCGCTGGCCAAACTGCCACCCGAAGCCCGCGCCTTTATCGACCAGGTGCTGGCTGAGACGTTGACGCGCCGGGTTGTCCTGGCGCGCGTTCGAGACTATTTCCGACCACCCCAGCAAACAGGAGACGGCCATGCGAGTTGAAGTGATGCAGCATTTCGGGTTGACCGTGCCGCTCAGCCAGGCGGGTTATTACGAGACGGCCCACCATAAGGACTTGATGAAGGATGTCCGGGGTGCGATCAACGAAGGCCGCTTGATTGCCATTTGCGGCGTGATTGGCAGTGGCAAGACCGTGATGCTGCGTCGGCTCCAGCAGGTGCTGGAGGACGAGAAGAAAGTTACCGTGTCGAAATCGCTGGCCATCGAGAAGCACAGTATCAAGCTGGCCACCTTCATCGCCGCCCTCTATTACGACTTGTCCACCGAGAAACAGGTGCGCATTCCCACCCAGGGTGAGAAACGCGAACGCGACTTGCGCGAACTGGTCCGCAAAAACAAGCGGCCGGTTGCGCTCTTTGTCGATGAGGCCCACGACCTGAACGGTCATACTCTGACCGGCCTGAAGCGCCTGATGGAACTGGTTGAGGATGGCGACGGCCGCTTGTCGGTGGTGCTCGCCGGCCATCCCAAGCTCCGGAACGACCTGCGCCGACCGACCATGGAAGAAATTGGCTATCGTACCGACGTATTCTCCCTGGATGGCATCGCCGGGAGCCAGCGCGAATATATTCACTGGCTGCTCGATGCCTGCACCGGGCACCAAGCAGCGGCCGAACCAATCCTGACCGAGGAGGCCATCGACCTGCTCGCCACCAAGTTGCGCACGCCACTGCAAATCCAATTGCACTTGACGCTGGCGCTTGAAGCGGGCTACCAAGCTGGCGAGTGCCCGGTATCGGCGGAAGTCGTTGAATCGGTCCTGTCGCGGCAGATTGACGATCTGGAACCCACCCTGACGCGCCATGGCTACCGCATCAAAGACCTGGTGGAGCAATTCGACGCCAAACCTGCCGAGATCAAAGCGATGTTCAACAATAGCCTGGAGCCGGCGCGAGTTGCTGAGCTTCGCGAAAAAATGCTGTATGCCGGCCTGCCCATTTGAGGCCCGTCATTTGCAGTTATTGTGAGTCCTCCGCGATGGAATGCGAGCCGGCGCGGCTGAATGCAAGCTCATTTGCAGATAATGTGAGCACGAGCACCGCATCATTTGCACTTAATCTGAGCCGGAAATCACGTTGAATGCGAGCCCGGCCGATTTCAAATGCGAGCCGCTACAATTACCTGCCCCAAGTCCAGTGATTGCGCCTTCTGTTCGATCTGCGGTAGATATTGTTGCTGCAACTCCTTGGCCGGGGTCAGCAGGCTCTGGAATGTATCCTGCAACAACGCGGTACTCATAGTCCGGCCACCGGCGTAATAACGCTTCGCCACCTGACCGAGCGCATAGGTCGTGGCGAACGAGAACGCCATGCCGGTGGCAGCGCGACCGATCTTCCCGAAGGTCTTTCCTGCCGCCTTGCCCAGCAAGCCGCCCAGCAGCTTTCGGCCGAACTGCTCTAGATACTGCGAGGTCAGCCCGACTCCAGCGGCGGCGATGAACTCCTTGATGTGCCCTTGATCCAGTTCGACCCCGTGAGCCTTACCTATGCCATACACCATGCGGATTTGGAGCGGAATAATCGCCATCGATGCCCAGGACGGGGGTAACAGTTCGAGTGCTCCGTTAAGCAGGGCGCTGTTGAGGATTGTCTTGTCCAGTTCAGCATCCAGGGGGCCGACTTGTTCCAACGGCTTCACAGGCAAGTCGGCGGCGGAAACAATCGGATCTATCGCCTGTTCGATTGCACTGGATTGGCCAGCGTCGAGATTCAGGGAACGCTTGAGTTCGTCAAGGAAGGCGCGTTCGGCCGGACTCATGCGCCCGTCAGCCTCGCAGACGCAAACTGCCATTTCGTAGGCGAACTGGCGCTGCCCGATATCGGAAAGTGTGCCTGCCGCCGTGTCCAGCGGCAGGCGTTTGAGCAGGACGTCTTGATACAGGCGGGCCATATCTAGGCCAGGGGTGCCTTCGGATAGTGATTCCGCAATGCGTTTTACCTCTTCGCGTTCACGATCGTCCTTTACGCCATCGGCAAAGGCTGCGTGCAGGCATAGGGCGAGAATGGCACGTTGTTCGTTGAGTGTCATGTGATTATCCTGGGGAAGTTCAGAAGCGGAGGCGGTCGCCAGCGAGGGCAGGCTTACCTGACCCGATCAAGTGCCTGATCATCCATTGAACATGGATCATCTATCGGCTCCAGATGGGAAGTGATATGGCAGTTGGGGATCGCTGTCCTCAGGTCACGCTCAATTCGCTCAATCCAGTCATGGGCCTCCTGAACTGACCATTTTCCTGGCACTAGCGCATGGAAACTGATGAACGACCGTCGTCCAGCCTGTCGTGTCCGCAAGGCGTGATAGGCGATGCCCTGTTCGATGTAGCGATCGAAGACTTCGGTAATGAGGCGCTTTTGCTCTGGCGGCAAAGCAGCGTCCATAAGCCCGGAAGCTGAGCGATGCATCAACTGCCATCCCGTCCAGACAATGTTCGCGGCAACAAGCAAGGCAATCGTCGGATCCAGCCAGTTCCAGCCTGACATCGCCACAAGCCCCACCCCGAGGATGACACCGACGGAGGTCCAGACATCGGTCATCAGATGGTGGGCATCGGCTTCCAATGTGATGGACTGGTGCTCGCGGCCGGCCTTCAATAACAAGCGTGCCACGAGCAGGTTTACGACAGAGGCCACCACTGAAACAAACAATCCAATACCGACAGCGTCGAGTGACTGGGGATTTAAGAATCGCCCGATTGCCGTATAGCCTATGCTGACGGCTGCCAGGACAATCAGGAAACCCTCGAAGGCACTGGAGAAATACTCGGCCTTACCGTGTCCGTACGGGTGATCCTCGTCGGCAGGTTGTTCCGCCAGCCAGAGCATCCACAGCGCCATGATTGCGCCCGCGAGATTGACAAAGGACTCGATGGCATCCGAAAGCAGGCCGACCGAGCCCGTGAGTTTCCATGCCACCCCCTTGAGCAGGATGGTCGCAATTGCAGCGCCAATGGAAATCCACGCATAGCGTTGCAGACTGGGTACGCCAGAGTCAGTCATCATCATTTTTTCTGCCGTGCTTTCTTTTTCCCTCACGCTCCCTTCCTGGCATTCGGATATCGTGTTCGTCGGCATTCTTGTGGCACTCTACGCAGTTATCGAAGTCGCGGATGCCCTCCTTGATGTGCTTGCGGCGAATGTTGTCTTGGGTATGTTCATGGCAACCGTAGCAGGTATATCGGCTGTAGTCGTTGCGGACATGGCAGGTCGCGCACTTAACGTTGTGGTCGCGATCCAGTTCGAAATACTTCGTGTGATCGAAGGTGGCAGGCGTCCATTTGTCCAGGCTATGGCATTGACTGCAATTGCCTGTGATCTGCTGGTGGAGACTGTCCTTGGGTGACTTGTGGCAACCCTGGCATTCGTCGCGGGTCGCCTTCTCCAGCAAGCGGTGGTTGAACTGCCCGGTCGGCCGGAAACGTTTCACCCCGGCATGATCGCTATGGCAGGCGATACAGTCCGAACTGATGAGTTTCTGATGGAACGGTGTCGAAGTCAGGGGTTTCTGGACGGGCAACCCTGCAGAGGTGAGTTTCCCTATCTCATCGGGCTTGTGACAGATGACGCAGCGTTCTGATTCGGCACCGGTGAAGGCGGCGTGACAGGCAAAGCAGTCCGACTCCAGTTTTGCATGGCCGGGAATCAACTTGCCGGGACCCACCATCAGGTGTGGATAGGCGAAAGCCAGAATGGACAACACAATCAGGTTGGTGGCCAGGATCCACTTCAGTGTGCGGCTCATACCCAGCCCCAGAACAGGAAGATGCTGATGATGTGACCCAGTGCCAGAACGGCGAAGACGATGAAGATCGGGATGTGGACCTTGCGCCACTTGGTCATGGCATCCAGGGTGACCGCATCCCAGAACACTGCCCGCTCGATGTCCTCTTTTGACAACCCCCGCAGTTGGTAGTGGTCACGCTTTCCCAGGACATGCTCACGCGAACGGCCGAGAAGTAATTTGCCCACCATGCCGCTGATGACATTCACACCCATCGCCACCGTGGCCAGCCAGGGCAGGATGGCGTTGAAATGAATGCCGGCATGCAGCAAGACCATCAGAGAACCCAGCCAGGTACCGACTTCGTGCATGCTGAGCCAGGATTTCATGTTGCCCGACGTGATCATCTTGCGCTTGCGCAACGAATAGATCAGGGAACCGATGATGAGCAATGTGCCCGGAATGCCCAGGTAGCGCCCGATCCAGACCAGATTGAAGCGATGCAGCAGATAGTCGCCCACCAAGGTCGCCACACCGAGCAGGCCAACCAGCAAAGTAAAGGGAAGGATATGATTGCGCCAGAGGTTGTTGGTCATCTAGGCCTCCAGAGTCACGCTGGTCTTCGGGGTGCAACTGCAGAGCAGGCAGCTACCTGGTTCGGGATCAAAGTCTGGCGCATGGCCGTAAGCCACTTCGCCTGTTTTGATCGTGGTTTGGCAACATCCGCAACTTCCGGCCCGGCAACTGGACTCGACCTTTACCCCATTGGCCTCGGCAAAATCCAGCAAACTCCCCATGCCCAGCTGCCAAGGAATCTGTTTGTCCGACTTGGCAAAGGTGACGACGATATCGCTTTGTATTGCCGCCACAGGTAAAACGGCTGTCAGGTTTGCCGAACGCTTGATCGATGCCGGGCCAAAGGCTTCGTAGTGGATGCGACTCTCCGGCACGCCCCAGCCTTCCAGGCCCAGGACGAGACTTTCCATCATCGGCGTGGGACCGCAGATGTAGAAGTGGTAGGGTTTGAGGGGGAGCTCCGTCCTGAATAGCGCGACATCCACGCGCCCATGGTGGTGGTAGTTACGCCCAAGTTGATCATCCGGCAAGGGATCACTGAAGCATAGCCGCAGATGGAAGTTCGGGTAAGTCGCGGCAAGCGCTTCGAGATGGGACCGCTTGATGGGTTCGCTGCTGTTACGCAAGCCGTAATAGAGCCAGACTTCCCGGCCAGGTTGCTCGGCCACACACCAGTTGAGCATGGACAGCACGGGGGTAATCCCGATGCCGCCACCGATCAAGACGACTGGTGCATCACCGCGGTCGATATGGAAGTGGCCGCCAGGCGCGCGGACTTGCAGTTGGTCACCCACCTGAACGTGGTCATGAAAGTAGTTCGACGAGCGGCCCGGGGGGTAAGCACCACCGGCAGGTGCGGGTACGCGCTTGATGGAGACGCGGTAATACCCCGCGCGGGGTGCTTCGGACAAGGAGTAGCAGCGAGTGATCTGCTCTGTCTTGCCATCGGGCGCGGGTATGTCGAGACGGAATGTCAGGAACTGGCCGGGTTTGAATGATGGAAGCGGTTGCTTGTCTTCCGGTACCAGGTAAAACGAGCAGATGGATTGGGCACCGTCTTCAATTTCCTTGCGATCGACCCGGAAACCCCTGAAACCACTCCACGCCGCGACAGATGCCGGCTCGGATGCCGAAGGCATAGGTTCTTTACCGGGAACGGCCATTCCCCCATCAGCCCCCATGCCCGTGCGCAGCGCCTGATACTCGCCCCAATGCCGCCAGAAGCTGATACCGAGCCACAAAGCGATTTGCAGCGTGATACCCAATACGATCCAGAGCAGCAGGGAGGCAGAGGTCATTTCAGGTGGCGTCATTATTCTGGCAGTCTTTCACGTTCAGCTTAAGGAACCCTTAATCAACGTCCGCTTCAATCATCTTCGTGCTCGCGCCCCTTGGAGCGACGATCACGTCGATCGTCCTTGGGCAAGGGCTTGTCACCCCACGCCGCTCGATACGCCTCGGCAGAAGTGAAACGGCATTTCTTGTTTGCTCCAACTTTGCTCAGCAACAAGGTATTCGGTTTGGCTGGAATGCCAATATGCGCCTGAATCTGTTCCCTGATTTGATCGCAGGATTCCGCTTGGTCCTCAGGGGTGGCGGCATGTACGGTCGTCATGGACAAGGCAAGCAGGATGATCGAGATGGTTTTCATGATTTCATTTCCTTTGGTTAGATCGGCAAGGGTTTCACCGCATTTCAAAAGCTTCTTGGTGGAATCTGAACCGGCCTCGCCCGATACGCCCGAGTTCATGCTTGAGCTTTTCTGCCAAGCCTTGTGGCCCGCAGAACCAGATTTCGGACCGGCGTGAGCCGGTCTGCGCAGCAGCCACATCGGCAGCGCTCAATGTTTCGCCCTGTTGGGCGCCATGAATGTGCAGACGTACGCCAGGCAACGCGACGCAGCTTGCCTCGAGGCGAGCGACAAAGGGATCATTGGTTCGATCACGGGTGCAGTAATGGAAATCCGCAGAAACCTGGTTCGGCGTCTGCTGTAATGAATCTAGCCAGGCCAGGAAAGGCGTCACTCCGATCCCGCCGGCAATCCAGATTTGTTGGGCGCTCGAATCCTGCCGGGCCACGTCGAAGCGACCATAAGGCCCCTCAACCTTGACGGCATGACCGACCTCCAGTCGCTTACCCAAGGTGCGGGTGTAATCACCGAGCGCCTTGATCTGAAAACTGATGCTTCGATCACCCCGATCAGCACTGGCGATCGTGAATGGGTGAGCCCCCTCCTTTTCGTCGAAGGTAATGAATGCGAACTGACCAGGGCGATGACCTCGCCAGTTATTGTCGAGTTGGCACTTGACGGTAAGCACATCCGGGGAAGGTTGCTCGATGGCCGTCACTGTCCCGCTGGCGCGGCGTGCTCTCCCGATGCGACCCACCAGCGAGTACAGCGCGCCATAAATTCCGGCAGCGCCAAGCAACGCGATGAGAATGCCGACTGGTTGAGTCCAGTAATCTGTCGGAGCGAGCATAGCTGCATGCAGCGCCAGCATCAGATAAAGCACAGGCATTGCCTGATGCACTACCCGCCAGGTTTTATAGGGAAACCGCTTCCATAAGGTGATGACCAGCATCGCCAGCACAAGATAAAACGCCCACTCCCCCATGTCCTTCGCTAGGTCGCGCATCACTTCCAGGAAGCCGGTGAATTGCTCCTTTGGTATGCGGCCTTCGCGTCCGACCATCGCTTTCAGAATGTCTCCGACGATTTCCTCTACCAGCCAATGCACTACGGCGAAGCTCACCGCGAAAATGCCGGCCCATTTATGGGTCCGATAGACTCGATCCATACCGCCCAGCGGGGTTTCGAGCCAAGCGGGACGTGTGGACAAAAACATCGCCAGCGACATCAAAGCGATCGATAGCAGGCCACTCAGATAGAGCGCTTCCTGCCGGATTACCCATGGCAGAGTGCCGCCATTGCTTCCACCTGTGGCAAGCACATCCATTCCCCAGGCGACGGTAACGATGGCGAGAAGCAAGCCGAGCAAGATTTTCATGTCAGAACTCCTGATGGATCATTTTCCAGCGGCGGGTTGAGGGTTTCCCGGTTGGGGCAAGTCATCACGGCAGCGTCGTTCGTTGCAGTCAGCCGAATTGCGCTGATTGTTTTTTGCATAGCCACCGTCGTATTTGTCACGCTTGATGTCACGCTGCCGCTGATCGATGACCTCGCCCGTTTGGGCATGCACATACAGCTTGATCCGCCGGCCCGCCTGGTCGGTGGCCTTGACCTCATAGCTGCCGCTTTCACGTTCGATCTTCTCGATATTTCGATAGCCGGCGGATTCCAATCTGGCGTGCACTTCGGGAATCGATAGCCATCTCGCTTTGTCGGTATTGGCAGAGCGAACATCCTGGGCATGACTCGAAATGGAGAAGAAAACAGTGGCAAACAATGCCGTGATGGTTAATGGTCGCATGGTGAAATCCTCCTGCTCAGGAAAGTGTCTGAAATGGTCATTCTTCGTAATAGCCTTGCTCTGCTGCGGTATGGCAGGCGACACAGTTCGCTTTGGTGCGCACCTCCTTGTGACACCACTCCCAATCAGGCACTTTGCGATGTTCGCTCACCCATTTGGGCAGTTCAGTGATGCGCTGTGGGGCGGCACCTGGCGTAACGCCTTTGAGCAATTTGCTGCTGTAGCGCTGGCCACCTGCATCACCGGCATTGGCAACGAGATAGCTCGTAATCTTCTCGGCGGTGGCCGGATCGAGGCTGGCGTTGTCGCCGAAATGCTTGTCCAGTTCGCCCATCATGCGTTGCCAGGATCGCGCCGGGAGCATCGAGGGGGCAAAGGCCAGGTGGCAACTACCGCATTCCTCCTTGACGATCGGATCGGCCACCGGGGCAAAGAAATGGCGGTCACCGGCCTGGGCACGGGCTAATACAAGGGCAGAAAAAGCCAAGGTCACGAGGCCGATGGCAAGCGGACGATAGGGAATGCGCACGGGAGTCTCCTTTGAATGGGATTACTGACCGATCACGAAGGTGAGCCAGTCACCTTTCTCTTGCGGGGTACATTCGCGCCCCAATACTTCGGTGCAATTGCGCTTGAACCACTTTTCGACCTTGGCCGGATCGGTATAACGCGTTGGCGTCACGGACACGGCGACCGGTTCGATGGTCTTGCCGGTCAGGGCCCGTCCGGCACTCCGGGTGTCCTTGCCGTGACAGGTGGTGCAGGAAGGTGTGTCAGGCTTTCCGCCGGAAGAACTCTGCGTATGCAAGGCCTGGCCGCGTGCCGCTGAAAAGCTTGTTACCTTGGCGGCTGCCGCATACTGGGCCAGCAGGTCTTCGCGAGGACTGGCAATGGTGGAGGTACTGAGTATCATGGCAACAATTCCTGAGGTGACGACCAACATATTCTTCATGCGTTTCTCCTGGCGGTTATCGGACTGTGGATCGCACTTTGCGCCACCCCGTCTGAATGAATGCTGAATCGCTTGTTCATCCTACGTTCAGGTTCAAAGGGCTAAAAGATCCGGCTGGAAGACTGCGGAGTTGAAGATGTTGTCGAGAATCACCACCCAATGGCGTCGTACCCTGGCTAGTCTTGTTATGCTGATGACGCTGGCGTTGCCGGGGTCGGGAGTCAGCTTCGCAGCGGACAAGCCCGACCATGACCGTGCCCGTCAAGCCGTTGAGGCTGGAGATGTTCTGCCTTTACGCACGATTCTTGATCGACTCGAACACGAGTATCCCGGCCAGGTCATGGAGGTTGAACTTGACCGCGAAAAAGGTGAGTGGGTTTATGAAATCAAGTTATTGCGCAAGGGAGGCATCTTGATGAAGTTGAAGGTCCTGGCTCGAGACGGCACCATCCTCGGCATCAAGGAAAAGCATGACAAGCCGCATCGCCAAGGGGAATCTCGCTGATGCGCATTCTGGTTGTCGAAGACGAACCGACTCTGGCAGCACAACTTGCTGAAGGCATCAAGTCGGTCGGCTATGTCGTGGATGTCGCACACAACGGGGTTGATGGTCACTTTATGGGGGAGACTCAACCTTACGACGCTATCGTTCTCGACATCGGTCTGCCGCAGATGGATGGCATCACGGTTCTGAAGAAATGGCGTGCGTCAGGGCGCACCTTGCCGGTACTGATCCTGACGGCACGCGACACCTGGCGAGAGAAAGTGGCTGGCATCGATGCCGGTGCGGATGACTATCTGACCAAGCCCTTTCATATGGAAGAACTGCTGGCCAGACTTCGTGCCTTGATCCGCCGTGCCGGCGGCCATGCCAGTACCGAGTTTGTTTGCGGTCCGCTAACGCTGGATACCCGCAGCAGCCGTGCCAGCGTGGATGGAACTGCCCTGACGCTGACGAGCCATGAATACCGGGTTCTCGCTTACCTGATGCACCATCCAGGTGAAATCGTCTCCCGTGCGGAGTTGACCGAACATATTTACGCGCAGGATTTCGATCGTGATTCGAATACGGTCGAGGTATTCATCGCGCGCTTGCGCAAGAAGTTACCGCCGGGCCTGATCGAAACCGTGCGGGGGCTGGGCTACCGACTCAACAAAGCGCAATGAAAATTGCATTCCTGCGTAACTCCCTACGCATACGCCTTTTGGCGGGGACACTTGTCTGGATCGTCATTTCGATTCTGGTTGCGGGCTGGGGGCTTGGCCAACTCTTTCATCAGCATGTCGAAGCCCAGTTCGATGTGGAGCTAAAGAATCATCTGGATCAGCTAACAGCCCAACTAATTCTCGATGAGCAGAACCAGGCCCAAGTTCGATTGCTTCCGAGCGACCCGCGCCTCAACAAACCCCTGTCCGGTCTGTATTGGCAGATCGATCGCATCACCGCTGCGGTTGAGCGACCCGTTAAGGCTGTGTTGCGTTCCCGCTCACTATGGGATGAGACGCTGGTTGTGCCGGCCGATGCTCCGGCGGACGGGGAAATTTATCAGCATCGGATTGAAGGCCCCCATGGCGTTGCTCTAAGAGTGGTGGAACGTACTGTCACCATTGACACACATTCCCTGATGTTGATGGTTGCGGCCAATGAAAGTCTGATGACAGCACCTATCGCAGACTTCAAAGGCCATCTTTGGTTGGCATTGGGCATACTGGGAATGGGATTGACGTTCGCTGCCTCAATGCAAGTATTTGTCGGGCTTGCCCCTCTGCGCAGCATGCAGGATGCCCTTGGGCGTGTCAGGCACGGAGATGCCCGAAATATGGAAGGCACCTTCCCAAGCGAGATTATGCCGCTGGTGAATGAGTTCAACACGGTGCTGGCGCAAAACGCCGAGGTGGTCGAGCGTGCTCGAACGCAAGCCGGCAACCTTGCCCATGCGCTTAAAACACCGCTGAGTGTCCTCAGCAATGCCGCCAATGCTCCCGAGAAGCGAGATGACGACTTGGCACGTCTGGTCACATCGCAAGTCGATACCGTGCGTAAGCAGGTCGATTACCACCTGAGCAGGGCTCAAGCTGCCGCATCGGTACAAGTTCCGGGCATGCGCACCTCCGTTGAACCTGTGATCCAGGGACTGGTGCGGGTGATGCAACGTGTGCATGCAGAACGCCATCTCGTATTTGTTGTAATTCCTGATGAAGCCAGTCTGTCATTCCGTGGTGAAGAACAGGATTTGCAGGAAATGCTGGGAAATCTGATCGATAACGCATCGAAGTGGGCCAGATCTCGGATCGAGATTCAAGTCTCGGACGAGTCTGGCAAACTCCGGGTGAGCATCGATGATGACGGCAAGGGCATCGCCGAGACCGAACGCGATCATGTACTCAAACGAGGGGTTCGCGCAGACGAGCAGGTTCCCGGTACGGGGCTGGGGCTTGCAATAACCGCCGACCTGGCGCAAATGTACGGTGGTGATTTGGTGTTAGCCAAATCCTCATTGGGCGGGCTTCAAGCATCGTTGATATTGCCGGCAGTTTGATTCCTTCACTATGGCACTTGCCGGACCGAGGATGCGGTTAGTTGCCTGTAAAGCATGTCAACCGCAAAGGGAGACACAGTTCGAAGTTCGCGTTAGTCAGCGGAGAACCAACGGTCAACGTGACCTTAGGCTGACCGGCAGGTGACCGATTCTTTGCCGACCGAGTAGAAGCGCAGGTTCAAGGTCGGCGCAGGCCGAGCAGCACTCGGTCGCCAAGTCATTCGAACGGCTGCACCAATCTAAAACCTGCCGTTGGAGTTCTGGAGTATCGAAGGTCCGGATTGGGCACCTTGCACTCAGTGACGACCGGCCGCTTTCGGGAATCGGAATTTCACTGACCGCTTTCCGGCGGTGAATCCAAAGAGAGGACAGTCGCTTCGGTGCCCTTAGCGGACCGAGGTGGATTGCGAAAGCGGACCTTCAGGAACGTTATAGGTAAGGGGCGGCCGGTATGCCGGACGTCCCAGCGGCCGAAGGCCGCGCCTTGACTGAAGGGTTAGAAGGCGGTTTCATTTCTTAACGACATCCCACTCCCGCTTAAGGATCACTTGCGTATGTTGCCGAATGGCTTTTAGAGCGATTGTCGTGTCAGTGCCATTTACATAGGCGGTGTAGGCACTCTCAGCAAGCCTGACCAACTCTTGATGATCAGTCTCCTTCGGGTTGATGAGCAAGGCAATCTTCTCCTTGAGTTGATACGCCAACTGAAACCGATTTCTATCTTCGATTTCCTGTGCACGCTGGACATCTGATGGATCATTGGTTGACGCCAAGACGTGCCAACGTGCGATGCAGGTATGTGCGGTGAACTCAGCGACGGTATCTCGAAGGTCATTTATCCAAGCCTGACGCATAGGACCAAGCATCTGGTTCTTTGACGCACGGAAAGTGATGATTGGCCCCACGATGACTGCAATGAGTGCCGTTGCTGCGGCGATGATTGATGCGAGAACCTCGGGTTCCATGCGTACCCTTCTAATAGTAGACGACAAAACTGTCCAATATTCTGGCGCGTGTCCAATAAGCTGGAATACAGGACAAGCCGCAGTCCTTGCCAGATGGGCGTTCTCAGACGAAAGGCGTTTATGCGGCATGGGAGCAAGGGGGTTGAAACCGGACAGCTTGCCATTGTACTGACGCCATTCATGCAATTGCCAACTTGTTGAGCGTCTGCTTTGCAGTAAATTTCTGAACGGCAGCAGTTGGCCGATTGGGTGAGGTCGCCAACGGCCGCTTTGGAGCACTCCAGTTCGCAATATCTGGATTTGGCTGACTGACCGGTTTGGAGAAACGCGACTGGCCGGAATGGGCATATTCCTGCCAGTCGCCAGGTTATGACGTTGCCTTAACTGCTTTTTCCGTTCCACTGCGCCTCAGACCCCAATTTCAATAGTTGCAGCTTTCTCAGAGCTGCTTGTACGACCGGTATTCGGTGAGCAAACATACGACTGCTTGACACGAGATCCGCCGAAAATCCCGCGCTTGCAACAAATTTGCAACTCGCCATGTGTAGCAAACGCCACATCGCGGATTGTTTAAGTGAAATCAAATGATTGCGCCCATAACCGAGTAATCTTGTCAGGTATATTCAGGTCAATAATAAGTACTGAGCAGATATTAAGGCCGAGGTTATGAGTAAAGACCCTGTGTTTTTCAAATCTCCCGAGATGGCAAAAAAATTTCCGTTGCATCCTAAACATCCTGAACGGACTTGTTGGGGCTGCGATAAATATTGTTCAGTGAATTCGTTGCAGTGCGGCAATGGTTCTGGTCGTACCCAGCATCCGGCGGAAATGCTCGGAGACGATTGGTACAAGTGGGGCGATTGGGGCATCGACTCGGCGGAAACGCCAGTGATGAGTTCTTGAATATGGCCGGCTCATGGGGTTGCCCACACGAAATTAATGGCTTGTGTCACAAGGTTGGTGGTCAGACTTGTGACCCTGGAATGAAAGGTTGTGTGCTTTATGGTCGCTACGTGTTCGCAAACCCAGCGAAAAATGCACGCATTGTGCAGAAGCAGGGCCGAAGAGATGAAGTCGCCGTAGCACCGGGCTCAAAAACCAGCAATGACAGCAAAGAATGACAATCCGGTAGATATTGGCGCGAAAACGCTCGTTGGATGTTCTCGCTCCCCGATGCTTGAGCCAAAAAACGACGGAATTTATGTGATCGAATTGTGCAGCGGAGAATTGCGCCACTGGCGCTATCTCGGTCCAGGGGCGCAGTCCAACGCGTGGTGGCTCGATATGGAATCCGGCCTGGAATTCAGTGAAACCAGCGTCATGTATGCATGGCGAATCGTTGGCGTTGGGAGCGAAAAATTTCAGACTGATCTCGAAAATTCAGCTGGCTTAGCTCACGGCAATGGGAGCAGTAACAAAGAGTAGAAATTGCCAGATGGTTTCACAGAAGGCTTGGTGGAACGATTACAGAGTTCAAATTTCTAAGTTGGAAGTAAATTGTTGAGGTAGACCGCTATGGACGGGTATTCGCGAGCAATTTCTTCACTCAGTGATTTAATCCTTGAGCAGACCTCTGATGCGCTCATCTACGCCAATCGAGAGGGTGTGATTGAACGCTGGAACCAAGCTGCAGAATCAATGTTCGGATATACCTTTGCCGAAGCTTACAGCCAAAGCTTGGATCTGATAATTCCTGAACACCTTCGTCCAGCGCACTGGCGAGGTTTTGAGGCTGCGATGGTTAATGGTTCTACACGCCTACATGGCCGCCCCACATTGACACGAGCAGAACGTAGATCCGGAGAGAGAATCTATGTCGAAATGAGCTTTGCTCTGGTAACCGACGAATCCGAAAAGGTCATTGGTTCGGTTGCCATGGCACGAGACGTGACAGAACGTGTTCTTCGGGAAAAAGATGCCGCCATTAGCAAGAATAAGTAGGTAGGGTGCTACGCCGTCTGATACTTGTGCAAGCGGTCAACGCTTGGGATCAGGATCAGGATCCGCCTTCCTTCAACCTTGATCAGACCAAGCTCACTCAATTCGCGAAGGATGCGAGAAAAGTATTCTTGCGTCTGGTTGAGGCGGGAGGCAATTAGCCCTTTATGGGGGTGAAGTTCGAGAACCGTATTTTCGTCATCGAGCCGGCTTTCCGGCAATTCATGCATCAAGTATCCAATGATGCGCTGCTTCCCTGAATGCAAGGAATAAGCTTCAACATTGAGCATGAGTTGATGCATGCGCATGGCCATCCCGGCCTGCACTTTTCATACATAGTCGCGATCACGATCCAGTTCGTCGAAGATCACAGACTTGGAGACGTGAAGCAACAGGCAACTGCGCAGCGCTTGTGCAGAGACATCACTGCTATAAAAAACGGAACTACGAAGAGTTCCGTTTATTGGCTCTCGGCTTGTTTTAGTCCAACAACACGAGAAGCTGCTTGCTCGTTGAAGACTGGCGTTTGTTACTTCTGGGAGAGAATCCAGGTAACGAGCTTCTTCGCTTCGTCAGGGGTAACGTTGTTCGGCGGCATCGGGATTTCGCCCCAGACGCCCTTGCCACCAGCCTTGACCTTGGCGGCCAGTTTGTCGACCGCGCCGGCGTCGCCCTTGTACTTGGCGGCGACGTCCTTGTAGGCCGGGCCGACGATCTTCTTGTCGATGGCATGGCAAGCCATGCAGTTTTTGGCCTTGGCCAGTGCCTCGTCGGCCATTGCCTGGCCGGCGACGCCGAGACCAGCGGCAAACATCATTGCGATATGGACAGCTTTCATTTGGATGAACCCTTCGTTGAAATAATGCGAGGGCGTAATGTCGCGGTTGGAAAAATTGGCGCTTTGATGGGAATCAAAAGCCTGCCGAAGCCCGTCCGAATCTGACGTTGCTCAATGCGTCGAATTGATGAACATCAAGACTTCGTATCTTCGAGTCGTTGGCGACTCCGCTACTTGGTCAGCCGTTCGAACAACTTGACGGTGGTGTCGACGCTGCGCAGGAGGCGCTCGCCTTCGGCCATGACCAGGCGGGCATGTTGGGTTCTGGCGGCATGGGAGAGATCCGGACAGAGCGTGTGGATGAATTTCTGCCATTGGCTGGCGACTACCCGAAGCTGGGCGGCGACTTCCGGCGGGATATTCGCCGTTTTTCCCAGGGCCTTCAGGTTGCTGTCGAACTCCAGGCAGGAAGGCGGCGTCAGCACGGCAATTTTTTCGTCCAGACTTGGCCACTCGCGAAACAGGAAGAACTTGCCGATACGCTGCGACAGCATGCGGTTGCGGCCGGCCATGTTGACGTAATGCGCCGCGGGGAGTCCGCCCAGATCAGCCGCATGGCCAGTCAGCGCGTCGGTTGCTTGAAGCAACTTCTCGCTCAGTTCGAATACATCTTCAATTTTTTGTACGGATAACTGGTCGCCATGCATCAGGTGTTGATAGCGCGGCCACAAAGCCTTGATCAGCACGAGTTTCTCGGCGAACTCGGCGGCCAGTTCGAGCTTTTCAAGGCGGGCCAGATTGCGCTCGAATTCCTTCTCCTGCTGGTTGAGCTTGACCAATGCCTTGTGTGGGGCAATCGCTGAAACGATCATGCACCACGCAATGGCCATGCGCTGCGAAAGCACACGCAGGCGGCCGCACATGTTGACCAGCGCGCCAGCCGACAGCGGGGTCTCGGCATCGAGCGCGTTGCCTTTACGTTTTCGGCAGAAATTCAGCCTCTGCCGGTTGTCGCCGCCTACCGTATCGAGCAGGGCAGCATTCTGGATATGAACTTTGCGGCCATCGACGACAAGAACGCCGTTGTCGCTCAGTTCGCGCAGGTTGCGGGAGAAAGACTCCGGCGTCATGCCAATGCGCGCTGCGATCACTTTCTTGCTGGCCTTGAGAACGATGGTCGTTTCACCCGCCAGATTGGCTTTTTCGCCCGCCGATTCAAGCAGGTAGTCGAGCAAGCGCTGGGTGCCGGTCAGGCCATAATGATGGCTGGTGACATCGAATTCAATCGCGCATTGACGGCGAGCCAGAGCGGCAATGATGCGCATGCCCAATTCGTGGTGATTTTCGGTAGCCTCGCGCAGTTTGCGAATATCTATCGCCACCAGCAGGGTCTGCGTGATGCAGCCACAAGTCGAGGCGTAGTGCGTGGCGCCGAATATTTCGCCCAGGCTCAGCAGTTGCTCGCTCTGCACCAGTTCGATGACCTTGGTGGCGCCGCCCGGGATGGTCGTGCTGCGCTTGACGCTGCCGTTGAACAGCAGGTGCGCTTCACGGATCGGATCGCCGGCTTCGTATAGTGTCTGGTTGGCCGGCAGTTCGAGCAGGCGGCTCGCCTCGACCAGCTCGTTAAGCAGGGCAGTCGGCAGCGCGGCAAAGAAGTTGCTGCCGGAGAGCAGTTCGCGCTGGGCACGATACGGATCGTTAAAGCGGACGCTCAATTGGAGAATATTTCCTGAAGTTGTTCCCGGCCCCATACTAAGCAAAAAGAAAAGGGGGTGTAACTCCTCTCTCGGAGGAGCCATACCCCCTCTTTAGTCTTAGTAGACGTCGTGTTGAGTGTTGAAGACGTTGAACTTGCCGGTTGGCGTAACCAGTCTCGGATCGCGGATGACAGCCTTCAGCTTGCGCGTCTTGTCATCGACCACAACGATTGCCGATTCCTGGTCCTTGCCGTTCCAGACAGAGAACCACACTTCGTCACCGGCCTTGTTGTATTCCGGCTGGACGATACGCTTCGGGCCATCCTTGATGCCTGACCATTCGCCGATCGGAATCAGTTCATTACCCTTTTCGAGGTTGTTGATGTCCCATACCGCTACCGACTGGCTGACTTTCGGTTCCGGATTGAGCGTCGTATCGACCCACAGGTTCTTCGACTTCGGATGCGTCTTCAGGAACAACGAACCGCCGCCCAGGCCTTTCAGCGAACGGACAACCTTCCAGGCATTGTCCGGATGCTTCTTCGGGTCAGTACCGATCAGCGCGATCGTGTCGTCACCGAGGTGACCTGTCGCCCACACCGGGCCGAACTTGGGATCGATGAAGTTGGCGCCACGACCCGGGTGCGGTGTCTTGCCGACTTCGACCAGTTTCTCCAGCTTGCCTTCCTTGGTGTCGATGACCGCAATCTTGTTGGAGGCGTTGGCCGCATCCATGAAGTAGCGATGCGTCGACTCAAAGCCGCCGTCATGCAGGAAAGGCGCCGCTTCGATCATCTTGATTTTCAGGTTGTTCAGGTCGCGATAGTCGACCGAATAGACCATCCCGGTTTCCTTCACGTTAACGAAGAACTCCGGGTTGAAGTGCGAGGAAACGATGGCGGCAACGCGCGGCTCAGGATGGTAAGTCTGGGTGCCGACGGTCATGCCACGGGTGGCGACGATCTTGCGCGGTTTGAGCGTATCGCCGTCCATGATTACGAACTGTGGCGGCCAGTAGGTGCCGGCAATCGCGTACTTGTCCTCGTAACCCTTCGCCTTGGAGCTTTCGACCGAGCGGGCTTCCATGCCGACCTTGATTTCGGCCACCGTGTCCGGTTTTTCCATCCACAGGTCGATCAGGTTGATCTTGGCGTCGCGGCCAATCACGAACATGTAGCGGCCAGAAGCCGACATGCGCGAGATATGGACGGCGTAGCCAGTGTTCAGAATGCTGACGATCTTCTTGCTGTCGCCGTCGATCAGGGCGATTTCACCGGCATCGCGCAGGGTCACCGAAAACAGGTTCTCAAGATTGAGATTGTTCATCTTCTTTTTCGGACGCTGTTCAACGGGAACGATGACCTTCCACGACGCTTCCATTTCCTTCAGGCCGAATTCCGGCGGTGCTGGCGGCGTCTGCTGGATGTAGCGAGCCATCAGGTCGACTTCATCATCAGTCAGAATACCGGACGTGCCCCAATTCGGCATGCCACCGGCCGAGCCGTACTTGATGAAGACCTTCAGATATTCCAGCCCCTTTTCGATGGTGATATCCGGGGTCAGCGGTTTACCTGTTGCGCCCTTGCGCAGCACCCCGTGACAGCCGGCACAACGTTCGAAGAAGATGCGCTTGGCTTTATCAAACTCGGGTTCCGACATCTTGGGCGCTAGCGGATTGATGTCCTGATGCATCTTCACGTCAGCCAGTGGCGAACCGCCTGCCGCCTGGTAGTCGCGCATCGCGCCGTCGCCGTGCGCGGCCGGTGTTTCGGCAAAGGCAAACTGGACAAGCGCCGCCAGAAGCGGCAATGCCATCAAGCTACTGCGTTTGTATTTTGTTGAAATCATGACTCCCTTGACCCTCTCAAAATTTGAATAAGGATCGGCACTGTCGCAAGCCTGGGCTTTGCTGCTTTGATCAAGATCAAGGGGTAATGAAGGCACCAATTGAGGCTGTCTTCGGAAGAATTTAGTCTTGATAACAATCAAGCTGCGAAGTGAATAGATATTCAACGCCATACCAGAGGCGAAAAAAACGATTCAAGGGAACTGGTGTTGGCCAACGGGCAGCCCAGTATTGAGATATCCAGAACGGCCGCTTCGTAGCATTCCAGCTCGCATAAATTGAGTATGGCTGAACGGCTGTTACCGAGTAGCCACCATGTCGGCAAAGCGTCGGTTTGCGACAGTTTGCCTCTTCGAATTCATGGTCGGAAAGCGGTCAGTAAAAACCCAATTCCCGGAAGCGGCCAGTCGCTACTGAGTACTCACGACCCAAAACGGTCATAGCGGTTTCCCGATAGCGGCCAGTCAGCCAAAGCCAGGTTTTTCGAACCTGACTGCCACAAAGCGGCCGATGGCGACCTCACACTACCGGTCATGAGCCGCCGGTCGAGGTAGCCGTCCAATTTCAATACCGAAGGTTTCGGCAAGGCTCGGCCAATGTCCGCTGTTCGGCGAGCTAATTGCCCTCTGAT
>PHCH01000110.1 GCA_002840785.1 Betaproteobacteria bacterium HGW-Betaproteobacteria-4
AGGGCAATCTTCGCCAGAAGACCCTGCTCGCTGCAGCCGGCCACACCGTCCAGGCCAAAAGTCTCAAGACCGAAGCCTGGACGGCTGATCGTCTGCTCGTCTTTCTCGGCAAGCTGCCGGTCAGCGCCTGGTTCAACCCGGCGGCGCCGGATATCAAGTCGGGTGAAATCGTGCCGGAGAACCTCGGTTTCGAGGATGCCTTGCATCTGCTGCTCGAAAACCCGCTGCTCATTCGCCGTCCGCTCATGGAAATCGGCGAGGAACGGCTGGTCGGTTTCGACATTGCTGCGGTCGACGCGTGGATAGGCCTGAAAAACGTCGAGCTGCCGGAAGGAAATATCGAAGCATGCGTGCACGGTCCGGAAGGCCACGGCAGCTGCGGCAGCCACGCGCACGACCATGAGGACGAGGAAGGCCACGATGGCCGCTGCGGCACTCACTGATCGCGCCGTAGAAATTGCGCCGGGCGTCCACTGGGTGGGCGCCCTCGACCCGCATCTGCGGAGTTTCGACATCATCCTCAAAACCGCCAACGGCACGAGTTACAACTCATATGTCGTGCGCGGCGAGAACGGCGTGGCGATCATCGACACGGTGAAGGAAAACTTCGCCGATGATTTCTTCCGTCGACTCGAATCGGTGGCCCGTTACGACGAAATCACCACCATCGTCCTCAACCATCTCGAGCCGGACCACAGCGGCGCCCTGCCCGAGCTGCTCAAGCGCGCCCCGCAGGCCAAAGTCTATCTGTCGAGCCGGGCGCAGATGATGCTGAAAGCGCTGCTCAAGCCGAGCGGCGAGAAGCCGCCCGAATACATCCCGGTGACCACCGACGACGAAGTCGATCTCGGCGGCCGCACCCTGCGCTTCCTGCACACGCCCTACCTGCACTGGCCGGATACGCAATGCACCTATCTGGTCGAGGACGGCCTGCTGTTTACCGGCGACATCTTCGGCTGCCATTTCTGCGACAACCGGCTGTTCAACGACACGGTCGGCGATTTCCGCTTCTCGTTCGAGTACTACTACGCGCACATCATGCGGCCCTTCCGCGAGTATGTGCTCGATGCCATTGCGCTGATCGAACCGCTAGCCATCAATCTGATCGCCCCGGCCCACGGCCCTATCCTGCGTCACGCGCCGCGTGACTACGTGCATCGTTACCGCGAACTGGCCACGCCGAGGCTGTTCAACGAAGCGCGCAGCGAAAAGACGCTGGTCGTCTTCTACATCTCGGCCTACGGCAATACCCGGCGCATGGCCGAATCGCTCGCCGCCGGCGCCGAATCCATCGGTGGCGTGCGCGTTTCGCTGTACGACCTCGAAGGCGGCGAGTCGGGGATCTTCACCGACCTCATCGAGGAAGCCGACGGCCTGGCCTTCGGCAGCCCGACGATCAATGCCGATGCGGTCAAGCCGATCTGGGACGTCCTGTCGTCGCTGACCACGGTCAACATCAAGGGCAAGCTGGGCGCCGCTTTCGGCTCGTATGGCTGGAGCGGCGAGGCCGTGCGCCTGATCGAGGACCGCCTGCGCGGTCTCAAGATGCGCGTCCCGGTCGAAGGGCTGCGCATCAAGCTGGTGCCGGATGCCGGCGAACTCGAAGCCTGCCGCGATCTCGGCGAACAACTGGCGCGCCACCTGACCGGCAAGGTCGAGCACCGCGAAATCGACATGGCCGCACTGGCCTGATCACAGGGAGAAAACAATGCCAAAAGCCAAAGTCACCTTTCAGGATATCGGCGTCACCGTCACCGTGCCGGCCGGCACCCGGCTGATCGAAGTCTCCGAAAAAGTCGGCGCCGGCATCACCTACGGCTGCCGCGAAGGCGAGTGCTGCACCTGCCTGACCAAGATCGTTTCCGGCGGCGAATTCCTCGCCCCACCAAGCATCCTCGAAGACCAGGTGCTCAAGGACAACATGGCCCCGCGCGGCCACCGGCTGGCCTGCCAGGCGCAGATTATCGGCGGCGATATCGTGGTTAAACCCGCGTAATTGCGCATGACAGCCATGACTTCGTCGACTTCGCCTCGCCGTGCAAAAGCACTGTCTTCGGCTTGTCTTCTCGTCCTGACTGCCCTGCGCAATTACGCCAAACCAGAACAAGATTAAAAGCATCTTCAAAAAAATCGACCCAACCCCAAACAGAGAAATTCAAATCAACCCGCTCTCCAGGAGAAGTTAAGAAATGGCCCTCATCACATTCAGCAGCCCGCTGCACAAGGACAAGACGGTTTATGCCGTTGCCGGCAGCCACACCCAGACCATCCTCGCGCTGGCCAAGGAACATCACATCCCGATCGACTTCGGCTGCCAGGAAGGCAACTGCGGCACCTGTCTGGTCCTGCCCTGCTCGAACTCGGCCACATCACCAAGGCCGAGATCGACCAGATGTACGTCGACGACATCCCGCCGACCCAGTGGCGCCTGGCCTGCCAGATGATCGTCCGCGACGAAGACATCCTGGTCGAATATCCCAGCAAGTAAGCAATGAGCGTGACATGAACGGTCCGGATCGGCTTCCCTACCGCACCACCCTGTTCGCCGAGCTGCTGGCCATGCCGGCCGCGACGGCGCAGGCGGCGGCTGATCCGAATCGTCCGCTGCTGGCCAGCATCGTTGCCGGGCAAGTGGCCGACAGCGGTTGCCTGCCGGCCGATCTCGGGCTGGGCAAGGCCGTTCATGCCGCGCTGCTCCATACCTATTTTCCCGGGTTCGACGTCGGCGGCCCGCCGCGCGCCGTTGAAGCCATTCCCGAATGGGAAGACCTGCAGAAGCTGCTGCTCGATTTTCGCGCCTGCGAATACCCGTCCGAACTGCTCGTCGCCAACATCGTCGCCACCGCCTGCGCCGGCCGCGACCATCTCTGGCAGGATCTCGGGCTGGCCAACCGGGAAGAACTTTCCCGCCTCATGTGGGTCAATTTTCCGGCCCTCGCCCGCGCCAACACCGGCGACATGAAGTGGAAGAAATTCCTCTATCGCCAGGTCTGTTCGCGCGAAGGCATCTACGTCTGTCCCGCCCCCTCGTGCGGGGTTTGCAAGGATTACGCCAAATGTTTTGGACCGGAGAACTGATCGCCAGGACCGCCCCGGTGCGCCGACGCGCTGTACCGGCCTGCGCGCCGCATGTCGACCGCGGCATGGCGGCCTATCTCGGCCTGGCCATCGGCGATGCGCTGGGCGCCACGGTCGAGTTCCTGACCCCCAACGAAATCCGCCACCAGATCGGCCTGCACTGCGACATCACCGGCGGCGGCTGGCTGCGCCTGAAAGCCGGCAAGGTCACCGACGACACCACGATGTCGCTGGCCCTCGGCGAATCGATCATCGCCAAAGGCCGCGTCGACGCCCTCGCTGCGGCCGAAGCCTTCGACGCCTGGATGCGCGCCAAGCCGGTCGACATCGGCAACACCGTGCGCCGCAACCTAATCAGTTTTCGCCAGAGCGGCCAGCCGGAAGCCGCCGCCTCCGAGCACGACGCCGGCAACGGCGCGGCGATGCGCGTTTTGCCCGTGGCGCTGGCTTGCTACGGTCAACCGGAAAAAACGACCATTTTTGCCAACCGCGCCCAGGCCCACGTCACCCACCACAACGCGCTGTCCGACGCCGCCTGTGAAACGCTGATCCTGATGGTCCAGGATTTCCTCGCCGGCCGTGACCCGGTCGACGTCGAGCGCCAGCGGGCCGGCAAGCTGGTCAGCGATTTCCCGGTTTTCGCCTACGACAAGCGCCTTCGCGAAAACCCCAGCGGCTTTGTCGTCGACACCATGCAAGCCGTTCTCCAGTCCTTCTTCGCCACCGAAACCTTCGAGGACTGCCTGATCGACGTCGTCAATCGCGGCGGAGCAAGCCCGGGCCCTGCTCACCCTGGCCGGCCATCCGTAAGCATCGCGCCACGCGGCACACGGCGCCCGGCGTGCCAGAAACGGGCAATCCCACGGTCAACCGGAAATTTCGGCCAAATTTGAAATGCCGGCCGAGCCGGCAAAAAATTCACTCGCTGGCGTAGTCCTGCGCCTCCTCGATCAGCCACTGCTTGACGAGCAGCGCGGCGGCGCGCAGCGGCAGCTTGGCGTGATGGACGACGTAGTAGCCGCTTTCCTGAGGCAGGCTGTGGTCGAACGGTTCGATCAGCGTTCCCGCGCGGCGCTCGCCGGCCGTCAGGTGCGGGCTGGCGAGGACCACGCCCTGGCCGAGGCGCGCCGCCTCGATGGCGAGCAGGGCCTGGTCGAAGTGAATGCGCGGGATGGCCGCCGCCAGCCCGGCATCGAGCCGGCTGAACCGGGCTAGCCATTGCTCCCAGTAGGGCTGGATGGTGGTCACCAGCAAGGTGGCGCCGGCCAGCGCTTCCGGCGTGCTCAGGCCATGCGCCCGGGCGTAGTCCGGGGTGCAGTAGACGCGCGCTTCGTCGCGGAACAGCAGGGTCGCATCGAGATGGGCGGCCTGGCCGTTGAAATGGCGGATGGCCAGATCGACCGATTCGCGCTCGAAATCGACCAGAGCCGGCGACGCATTGAGATGCAGCTCGATCCCCGGGTGGCGGGTGAGCAGGCCCGCCATGCGGCTGGTGAACCACTTGGCGGCGAAGCTGGGCGGCATGGACAGCGACACCGCCATGCTGCGATGGTCCCTGAGCTTGTTGCTGGCATCGGCGATCTGCGCCAACGCCGGCTGGATTCTCTGCCAGTAGCCCAGCGCCTCGTCGGTCGGCAGCACTTGCCGCACCTGGCGCACGAACAGCGTGATCCCCAGCCATTCCTCGAGTTTCTGTATCTGCTGGCCGATCGCCCCGGGGGTCACGCAGAGCTCCTCTGCCGCAAGAGAAAAACTCTTGTTGCGCACGGCTGCATCGAAGGCAACCACTGCTCTGAGAGGGGGGAGTCGGATCATGAGATAGAAAATCTATGGCGTAGCCGATATTAAATCATTTGTCGGCAGGCGGCGCCCCAGCCACTATCCGCCCGTCACCTTTCCGCTAGCCCTGCCATGTTTCGTTCCATTCGCCGCCCCGATGTCCTCGCCATCACCCTGGCTGCCGCCGGCATCCTCATGGTGACCATGGGCACCCGCCAGTCTTTCGGCCTGTTCATCAGCCCGATGAACACCTCGACCGGCCTCGGCATCACCACCATCAGCCTGGCCCTGGCCATCGGCCAGTTCACCTGGGGCGCCATCCAGCCCATCGCCGGCGCCGTGGCCGACCGCTACGGCCCGCGCCCCGTCCTCATCGGCGCGCTGCTCACCCTGGCCCTGGGCTGCGCCCTGACGCCCTTCATCGAGAACGGCTTCGGCCTGGCCATTGCCCTCGGCGTACTCGCCTCCATGGGGTCGGGCGCCGGCAGTTTTTCCGTGCTCATCGGGGCCGCCGCCCAGCGCCTGCCACTCGAAGCGCGCGGCACGGCCTCGGGCGTCATCAACGCCGGCGGCTCGTTCGGCCAGTTCATCTTTGCCCCGCTGCTGCAAAAGCTCATCCAGTCCATCGGCTGGATGGGCGCCATGTGGGCCATGGCCCTGGCTGCGCTGGCGACGCTGCCGCTGGTCGGCAAGCTGACCGGCCAGTCGGCGGCGCCAGCGCATCACGCCGACAGCGACCAGCGCCTCTGGCCGACGATCATCGCGGCGATGAAGAATCCGAGCTACCTGCTGCTCCATGCCGGCTTCTTCACCTGCGGCTTCCACATCGCCTTTCTCGTCACCCACCTGCCCGGCGAGGTCAATCTGTGCGGCCTGCCGCCCAGCGTCGCCAGCTGGTCGCTGGCCATCATCGGCCTGGCCAACATCTTCGGCAGCCTCTATGCCGGCGCCTGCATCGGCCGCTATCGCAGCAAGTACATCCTGGCCGCCATGTACGCCTCGCGGGCGCTGCTCATCGCCTGGTATCTGCTCATGCCGCGCACCGAATGGACTTACTATCTGTTCGCCGCCGGCCTCGGCTTCACCTGGCTGGCGACGGTGCCGCCGACCGCGGCCATTGTCGGCAAGCTGTTCGGTACGCGCTTTCTCGCCACGCTGTTCGGACTGACCCTGCTCTCCCACCAGATCGGCGGCTTTCTCGGCGCCTGGCTGGGCGGCATCACCATCAGCCGCTTCGGCGATTTCGGCTGGATGTGGTACGCCGACATGGCCCTGGCCGCCGGCGCCGCGCTCGTCAACCTGCCCATCAAGGAAGCCCCCATCGCCCGACCGGCCGCCCAGCCGGCCTGAACAACCAACCTGGTATCCAGCATGCAAACCACCCATTACCTCGACGACCTGAGCGTCGGCCAGCGCTTTGGCTCCGGACGCCGACGCGTCGATGCCGACGCCATCCGGCGCTTCGCCGCCGAATTCGATCCGCAACCCTTCCACCTCGACGACGCGGCAGCCCGCGACACCCTGTTCCAGGGCCTGGCGGCGAGCGGCTGGCATACGGCGGCCCTGACCATGCGCCTTTTCGTCGACAGTGAATTCCAGCCGGCCGGCGGCACCATCGGCGCCGGCCTCGATGGGCTGCAATGGCCGCGCCCGGTTCGCCCGGGCGACGAACTGCACCTCGAAACCGAGGTGCTCGAAATCAGGGCCTCAAAATCGCGGCCCGAACAGGGCATGGTCAAAGCCCGCGTCACGACCTACAACCAGAATCACGAAGCCGTCCAGATCTTCGTCGCCAATCTCGTCGTCCAGCGACGGCCGGCTTAGCCGCCACTCGCCGGGCGGTCACCGATTTCGACATCGGCAACGGGCTGTACGCCAACCGCAAAGCATGCGAAATTACCTGATCCGCCAATCAGGAGGAGCCTCGCATGACGACCAAGCCGAAAACCCGCGCGGCCAAAACCGTCCGCCTCGCCGCGGCCACGCCGATCGTTGGCGCGCCGAACACAGCCACGCCGTCGAAATACATCGGCGAGACTGAAAAGAACCTGAACCAGGTTTTGCCTCCAGCCACCTCCAACGACATCAGCCTGATCGTCGATGACGCCGACGACCTGTTCGGCCGGCGCTCGAAATAGAAGCTGGGCCGGATTGCTACGGTCAACCGGAAATTTTGCCCAAAATCAAAAGCCTACACGGACAGGAGGGCCCCGAGCCGAGGCCGCCGCGCGCGGCGAAATCTCCGGCCATTTTTTGTTGTTTGGCGCCTGGAAAAATATTTCAGGCGTTTCATATTTATGACCCTTTATCTGTGTAAATTAATCTCTTGCCGACCGCATTCATGATTAACCGGCCCCAGTTCAAGCACCGCCTATAAGTAAATACTCACTCGTCATTGCCATGCACAGCCTGCCCAAATCCGTTCTGGAATCAATCGATATCGCGCGGATTCCCTCGCCGCCCGAGATTCTGCTGCGGCTGGTGCGGACGGTCGAAGACGAGCAGGCGACGATGGGCGAACTGGCCGGCATCGTCGAACAGGATCCCGGGCTGGCCAGCCGTATCCTGAGCGTCGCCAACTCCCCCGCCCTGCGCCGGGGCAAGGAAGTCAACAATCTCGAAACCTGTCTCATCGCACTCGGCACGCGCCTCGTTCGCTCGCTGGCGACCTGCCTGTCCATTCAGCGGCTATTTGACCGCAACCCCCATCTCGACAAATTCGACGTCGCCGACTACTGGAGCCATTCGCTGCTGGTCGGTGAAATCGCCCGCGGCGTGGCCGAACTGGCTGACTACCCGCACCCCGACGAAGCCTACCTGTCGGGCCTTTTGCACGACATCGGCGAACTGATCCTGCTCTCGGCGCTCGGCGAGCCGTATCAACGTTTTCTCGTCAACTCGACCGAAGCCCCGAGACTCCAGGCCGAGGAAGCGCAACTGTTCGGGACCACCCACGCCGACGTCGGCGGCTGGCTGATCGATCAGTGGGGGCTGGATTCGGTGCTCGCCGACGGCGTCGCTTTCCATCACGCCTCGGCCGCCCAGATCGTCACCGCCACCGCCTTGCCGCAGATCGTCTGGCTGGCCCAGACGCTGAGCACGACGGCCGAGAGCACGGTGGAACTGAGCCTGGTCGTCAATCGCAGCAGCCCCAAACTTGAAATGTCGGCCCTGCTCGCCGTGCGCGAACGCGCCATCCAGCGCGCCCGCCAGATTGCCGAAGCTTTGGGCATCAGCATCGCCGACGAATTCCCCAAACGGCGCGCGACGCCACCGGCGCCGATGCCGCTCCTGGCCGACCCGACCAACCCGGCGGCAGAAGAAATTGCCGCCACGGTCGGCGGCATGGCCTTGCTCCAGCCCTTGCAGCAGGATCTCTTCCAGCTTGGCAGCGACACCGAAGTCCTGCTCGCCCTCCGCGAATCGGCACGCATCCTGTTCGATCTCCCGAAGATCGCCATCCTGCTCGCCAATGAGAAAGGCGACGCCCTGAGCGGCGAGAAAGTTGGCGCCCAGCCGGAACTTTTCCGGCAACTTGCCATCCCACTGGTCTCTTCCCGCTCTCTGGCCGCAGCGGCTGTGATCGGGCGCCAGGTTCGGACAACTTTTGACCAGACCGATTCGCCCACCTTGCTCGATCTGCAACTCGCCCGCGCCCTGTCCGCCGATGGTCTGCTCTGCATCCCGATGCAGGCGCGTAGCCGCGTCATCGGCGTCCTGATCTGCGGCCTGTCGGAAAAGCAGTACGGCCGCCTGCTGCGTCGCGTTCCCTGGCTGGCCAACTTCGGCAAGATCGCCGCGATCAGCCTCGACGCCGTGTTCGAAGCCGCGCAGCACCGCCAGCAAGTCGAAGCCGAACTGACCCAGCAATTCAGCCGCCAGGCCCGCCAGATCGTCCATGAAGCCGGCAATCCGCTGGGCATCATCAAGAGTTACCTGAGCATTCTCGAGCGCAAGCTGCCGGAGGATGGTGTGCGCCAGGAACTGGCCGTGCTGACCGAGGAAATCGACCGTGTCGCCAACATCGTCGGCCACATGACGCAGTCGCTCAAAAGCACCGCGCCAGCCGGCAACATCGATCTCGTCGGCGTCCTCAACGACTTTCTGCTGCTCTATGCCGACACCTTGTTCAACGCCAAGGGGATACGGGTCGAAACGGCGCTGCCGCAGATCGAGCTACCGGTTCCGGTCAACCGCGACAACCTCAAGCAGATCGTCCTCAACCTCTGGAAGAATGCCTCCGAGGCCCTGGGCGAAGGCAAGCTCATCAAGATTTCGGTCAGCGACAACCTCATCCACAACGGCGCCAGCTACGTCCAATTGCGCGTCGACGACAATGGTCCGGGCATGGCCGAGGACACCATCCAGGCGCTCTACCGGCCAAAGCCCATCGCCGACACGGCGCAACGCGGCATCGGCCTGTCGGTGGTCGGCAGCCTGGCGCGGCGCGAAGGCATCCTGATCACCTGCCGCAGCCAGCTTGGCGCCGGCACCAGCATCGCGCTGCTGATCCCCAAGAACCGCGACAGTGCGGCGGAGCATTAGGGCATGAACGCCATCACCGCACTGTACGAGTTGGCCAGGATTCCCGGCATTCAGTCGCGGCAGAACATTTTGATCGTCGATGACGAGCCGCACTTCCGCCATGCCTACAAGGATCAAGGAAGGCATGACCGACCTCGTCATCCTCGATTTGCGGCTGCCCGACATTTCGGGCTTCGAGATCATGGAGTGGATGACGGCGCACCAGATCGACACCTCGGTCATCGTCTTCAGCGCCGACAAGTCGATCAACTCGGCCATTCACGCCCTGCGTCACCGGGCCTTCGAATTCCTGCGCAAGGATTGCGATCCGAACGACATGATCCTGGCCGTCGACCGGGCCCTGGCCAATCGCCAGCGCGACCGGGAACTGGCCGTCGTGTCGACCCAGCTCCAGCACTCCGAACGCCTGCACCGCTTCCTTGTCGAGCAGTCGCCGGACCTGATCTTCACGCTCGATCACGAAGGCCGCTTTACCTTCATCAACGGTCGCGTCAGCAGTCTGCTCGGCTATGCCCCGGAGGAACTGGTCGGGCAAAGCTATACCGCGGTCGTCGATCCGCGCGACCACGACCACGTCAAATACGCTTTCAACGAACGGCGGGTCGGCGAACGGGCGACGAGCAATCTGGAAGTGCGCTTCAAACGCAAGCCGGCCATGCCGCGCCTGGGCAGCGGCCCGCTCATGACGGCCATCCTGAGTTCGCAGGGGGTGTACGAAGCGAACCCGGGCGGGGCGGCAGAAACCTTTCTCGGCACCTCGGGCGTGGCGCGCGACATTTCCGAACGCAAGAAGGCCGAGGAAACCATCACCTTCCAGGCCTTCCACGATCTGCTGACCAAGCTGCCCAACCGCATCCTGTTCTTCGACCGGCTCGAGATGGCCATTGCCCAGGCTTCGCGGCGCAAGGAAAAGCTCGCCGTGATGTTCCTCGACATCGACCGCTTCAAACTGGTCAACGACACCTATGGTCACCAGGTCGGCGATCAACTGCTGCGCAAATTCGCCATTCGCGTCCGCAACTGCCTGCGCACCGGCGACACCCTGGCGCGTCAGGGCGGCGATGAATTCACCGCCCTGCTGCCAAGCATTGCCAACACCGAAGATGTCCATGTCGTTGCCGACAAGATCCTCACCGAACTGCGCAAACCCTTCCTGCTCGGCGAAACCCAGTTCCTGGCGACAACCAGCATCGGGATTGCCGTCTATCCGGACAACAGCACCTCGGCCGAAGACCTGATTCGCTGCGCCGACATGGCGATGTACAAGGTCAAGGACCAGGGAAAGAACGGCTCCCTGGCTTTCCAGCCCGACATGCACACGGCCCACCTCGACCGCCTGTCGCTGGAAAACGATCTGCGCAAGGCGGTCAAGGACGGCAACCAGTTCGAACTGTATTTCCAGCCGCAGATCAACGCGGCCAGCGGCAAGATCGTCGGCGTCGAGGCGCTCATTCGCTGGCACCACCCGAGCGCCGGCATGATCAGCCCCGATCTCTTCATCCCGATTGCCGAAGAAACCGGGCTCATCATCACCATCAGCGACTGGGTGCTGCGCGAAGCCTGCGCCCAACTGGCGTACCTCAAGGCACAGGGATACGGCGATCTCCGGCTCGGGGTCAATCTGTCGGCCCGCGAATTCGACCGCATCGACCTCCTCGAGCGCATCCGCCTTCCCCTCGACGAATTCAGCATCGCCCCCGAATCGCTCGAGATCGAAATCACCGAAAGCCTGCTCATGAAGGACGCCGAAAACATCGTCGCCCGCGTCAAGCATCTGCGCAGCACCGGCGTCCATATTTCCATCGACGACTTCGGCACGCGCTATTCGTCGCTCAATTACCTGCGCCGCTTTTCGGTCAGCCGGATCAAGATCGACCAGTCATTCGTGCGCGACCTCAGAAGCTCCCACGATTCGTTCGCGATCATCCAGGCCATCGTCGGCATCGCCAAAAATTTCAACCTGCACGTCATCGTCGAAGGCGTCGAAACCGAGCAACAGGTCGCCATCCTCCGCCAGCTCGGCTGCAATGAAATGCAAGGCTATTTCTTCAGCCGCCCGCTGCCTTCGGGGCAACTGATGGAATTCCTGCAAGTAACGCAGCACTGAGCGCCCGCCCGGCGAACGCTACGGTCAACCGGGAAAAACGGCCAATTTTCAAATGCCCCTCGCTGCCTCAGGCGGCCTTGCGCAGCAACTTCAGACAGGCCAGCGAGGCGGCCAGATCGAGGGCCGTCGAGTCGTCGAAATTCTTGAGTTTCGGGTTGGCGCCTTTTTCGAGCAGCAGTTTGACGAGGTCGGGCTTGCTGTTCGACGAGACGTACATCAGGGCGCTGGCGCCGTTGCCGTTTTGCTGGTCGATATTGACGCCGGCGGCGATCAGGCGCTCGATGAGTTCATGGCTGCCGTTGTAGCAGGCCAGCCACAGGGCGTTGCAGCCGTCGGCGTTGAGGGCATTGAGATCAACGCCCAGTGCCAGCAGTTCGTCGACGATGTCGAGCCGGCCGAGCTTGGCGGCGCGCATGAGCGGAGTGAATCGGCCGTCGGCTTGGGGGGCGTTGATATCGTTGGATTGAAAGCCGTGTTCGGCGAGGAAGGCTGAAAGTTGGGGGCTCATGGTTTCTCTTGTCGTTGAGGGTAAGGCGGGTCGGTTTCGATACGCGCGTCAGTGACCGGCGTGCCGACCGTGAAGTGATAGACGCTCTGGTAGCGCGGGCCGCTCAGGCCGACGAGCTGATGCACCGGATCGTCGAAGAAGCAGCCGATGCCGGTGCCGCGTACCTCGGCGGCTTCGGCTTCGAGATAGAGCACCTGGCCGACCAGCCCGGCTTCGCGCAGCAGTTCCCGGTAGCCGTGGCCGGTGGCCGTGGCCGCCTCGAACTCGCCGAGCATGCCGAGCGAGAAGGCGCTGGTCGAGGCGATATCTTGATGGCAGGACAGCGAGCGGGCCAGGCGCTGCATTTCCTGCAGGCCCATTTCGGCGAGCTGGATGAGGCCGAGGTGCGGCGGGCAATCGGGGTCGAAATCGGCCACCGGTCGGCGGGCGGCGAAGCGTTCGTCAGTCGGCAGCAGCGCGGCGGGCAATGCAGTGAAGGCGGCCGGTGTGCGCGGCAGCAGATAGAGGCCGCTGGGCAGGCCGTCGACGCGCAGGACAAAGAGCAGCAGGTGGATGCGCGGAGGCGTGACCTGCGTCAGCCAAGGCAGCTGCGGCCGGGGCAGTACGGCGTCGAGCATGCGGTAGAAGGCGGGCCGCAGAAGGGCGTAGTGCGGATCGAAACGCTGGCCGCTGCGGCGCTGGCGGATGATTTGGGCGGCGCCGGTTGTTGTCGGATGCGGGACGAGTGGCGGAAGCGGTGCGAAGTCGGTGGCTTCCTGTGCGCTGAGCGCCTCGCGGCTGGCGGCAGCAACCTGATCGATGGCCGGCCAGCGGTAACCCGGTGACGGGTCGATGCGGGTCGGCTTCCCTTGCCAGTCAGCAGCATCCAGCCAGGCGGCCAGTGCTTCGGCCGACGGCGGCGTATTCAGGCCGGGCGCGCGGATAGCGAGCAGGATTTCCGGCTCTTCAGTTTCGGTGAAGGCGTAGCGCGAGGGCGGAAAATCGTCCGGTCGGTCCAGCCCGAGACAATGCTTCAGCGCTTCAGCCGTGGCGACCATTGGCACGACCTCCCAGCCGAGCAGCGCGGCGGCGTAGGCCAGGGCGCCGACGGCGTGGCCGATATCGAGCTGGCAGTAGCGGAAGGCGCGTTCGCCGTATTTCCACGCTTCGCGCCACATGACGCTGCTCAGACCGATGGCCAGCCAGGCCTCGCCCTCTGCCGGCGCGATCAGCGCACGGCCTTCGAGGGCATGTTGTTCCGGATCGTAGTGCTGCAGGCCGGCGCCGATGCCGGGTAGCCCGGCGCTCAGCACATAAGCTTCGACCGGGTGCAGGTTGCCGGACGACGGATTGCAGCGCAGCGCCCAGCGGCTCGGCCCCCAGGTTTTCCACGCCGACAGCCCGAACGACAGTTCGAGCAGCGCGCCTAGGCTGGCGAGATCCGGGGCGATTTCATTTTTGGGCTTTTTTTCCAGTTGACCGTAGCAACGCTCGAAACTGTCCGCCGCCAGTGGCAATTCGAGTACCGGCGCGCCCGGATAGTGGCGGAAAGCCGCCGGCTGGGCGTCCCAGTCCAGTTGGCCGGGGCCTTCGGCATAGGCTTCGAAACGATGCTTGGTGCGCGCGTGGTAGGCGCGTACGACTTCTTGTGAGGTATCCGACACGATGATGGGTTTTCCTTGGCGTTGGGTGGACTTCAGCAAGCCCCATGCCCGCGTGGAATCAGGCAGTTAGCCGATATTGGCCGGCTGGCACCATCTCTGCAAGGGAGTTGTTACCCCAACCGATCCACACTGGAGAACATGATGGAAAAAGCCACGCCTCCGATTACCCGCGAAGCCGCGCTGCGCATTGCGCTGGCCTCGCGGGCCATGCCCAACGCCAGCCTGCCGGCGCTGATCCAATTGTTGCAACGCCGCCTCGGCGAGGAGATCGACGAAGAAAAGCTGCGCCAGACCACGGTGACCATGCTCAAGACCGGCTTTGCCAGCGCCGATGGCGAGGAGGATGGCGAGGATATCGGCATCGGCCTCGAGTCGATGAAACTGGCCGTGCGCATCCTGTGGGGCGAAACGCAGGGCGACGATTCGCTGCCCAAGATCGAGTCCTATGAAGACGGCGAGATGCCCGGCTCGGTGCGCATTGCCATCGCTTCCGACAAAGGCGACCTGCTCTCCGGCCACTTCGGCTCCTGCCTGCGCTTCCTGGTCTATCAGGTGTCGCCGACCGAAATCCGCCTGGTCGATATCCGCGACACCATGGACGCCGAGTTCTCCGATGACAAGAACCTCTGGCGCGCCAAGCTGATCGGCGATTGTCACGTCTGCTACGTCGTCTCGATTGGCGGCCCGGCTGCCGCCAAGGTCATCCGCGCCGACATCTACCCGATCAAGATTCCCGATGGTGGACCGGCGCTCGACATCCTCCAGCCCTTCCAGGTAGCCATGGTCGAATCGCCGCCGCCTTGGCTGCTCAAGATTCTCGGCGTCTCGGCCGAGAAGCGGCTGAAAAACTACAGCGCGGCGGAAATCGACGAATGAGTCACCCCAACCCCTGATGAAACCACTAAGCAACCGACTAAGCCGCCAAAAAACGGCGGCAAGTCTCTGCGTATCCCGGTCTCCCCTTGTCAGGGGAGGAGCACTGCACAAACCGCGGACGCTCAAGCTCCCTCCCCTGTCAAGGGGAGGGCTGGGGTGGGGTTTGGGTGACCAGCAAAAGAACTTGAACGCCCCTCAAACCCTTTCCATCTGCCGCGGCGCCAGCCCAACTTGGGTCAGGATGGTGCCTTCGTCGCCGTTCCACCACAGCGCCACCCAGGCGGCGCCTTCGCCATCGATGCGCTCAATGTCGCAAATCGCCCCGACCATGTCGCGGAACATGTCCAGATCGTCCTCATCCAGCCCGGGATCGACACTGACTTCGAGAACGCGGACCTTGTCGCCCATGCTGACGATTTGTCCCTTGCAATCAATGGTGGTGGCACTCATGGCGAACTCCGTTGGGGTTGGGTCTGCTGCCCTGTCGCAAAGTCGACGTCGGCAGCCTGCTTTTACC
>PHCH01000111.1 GCA_002840785.1 Betaproteobacteria bacterium HGW-Betaproteobacteria-4
GCGCAACCATCTATGTCCCGCGAAGTTCATGTGCATGCCCAGCCATTGGCGTTTGCATGTGCTGCGGGACATAGTCCGGCGCGGGAGATAGTCCAATTTATGTCCTGCAGGACATAAACTGGAGAGCACCGTCCGATAGCGTCCCGCCCTCGGCCTCTCGAAAGTGCCCCAAGCGATTTGAGTCGGCTCCGGTAAAAGCCCCCTTCCTATGACCGAAGAGTTCTGAATTGGCCAACTCCCTGGGAATTGCCCCACAATTTACCGCAATGAACGGCTTCCCATGAGTGATAACCCATTTGATTGCTTTAGCACTTGCTCGATTAGGCCGACAGGATAGCCCTCTGCCTTTCGCTTCAGTGGATGCAAGCCAACGTGAATATAGCTACTCAGGGCCTTCCAGGAGTATTCCTTGAATTCCTTGAGCTGACCGATAACTACATCTGGAGCCTTCCCTTGAATCTCTTCCAGCATTTTTGAGAGCATGGGGCCTTCATTTGCTTTTTTTGCGTTCTCCGCCGTAAGCGGAGCTGACAGCTTCTCAACCCATTCCTCCGAGGCTCCGTAGAGAAACCAAATCCCCCGCGTTAGCGCTTCGTATTGAACACGGAATAACGCGAAGGTACTGGTGAATCCGCTTCCTCCAAGCAATGTGAGGATGCCTATAGCGTGCTCTAGGGAAATGACAGCAGCTGTTGCGGAGAGTAGGTAACGGTTTCCGGGATGAAGACCTAGTTGCTCTCTATGTGTGTCGATAGCCGAATGTAACCTGACGGACTGTTCTAATAGTGCATCAAGGGTCTGTACGTTCGCTGGCATTGAGTTTGGGGCAAGTAGTGCGACTTGTTGGAGTACTGAGCAATAGTGCTAGAGCATAGCGCAGGTATTACAGCGGTGACCATCAAACAGCGACGGGAGGTTACGGTCATTCTAGAAACGATGAAGATAGTAATGAACCTTCCTGGCTTGGAGATCCTCTCCGGCTAGGGATTGATTGCTTTGTAGGCGACACATGTCTACATGTATACTAAGAGACTCCGCCCGAGAGGCCTTGGAACGCCTTGGCTCTCTTTGGATTAGGCGCTGAAGCTTTTGGTGTTGACGGTAACTTTGTCGGTAACAAATTTTTTTCTTGTTCTGAATTGGTTGCTAGGTGGTCGTTTCGAGGTGTTTTTCGAGTGAGCGATTGCCACCAAGATTCAAGCAAGCAGCCCCGGTCCAAAGCCGGGGCTTTTTGCTTTCTGGTTTCCTGGCTGCGTGTTGTAATCCGCTCTGGAACTTCTTCGCACTATCGTTTTTCACGCCATTTCGGCGATTCAAGGAGGCCTCGTGGCCAAACCAAACTACCAGTTCGAAAAGCGCCAACGAGACCTCGCCAAGAAAAACAAGCAGGAAGAAAAACGTCGTCAGAAGCTGGCCGACAAGGCGGCCAATGTGACGTCGGAGGATGCGGCCTTGAGTCCCGTCGCCGACCTGGCGCCTTCTGATGTCGGGCTTCCCGAGGCCTGAGGGCGGCTTGAGTAGCGTAGCAAACGTTCGCATCGAGGCGCTGGCGCCGGAGTTTGCGGACCGGGTTGCTGCGCTGGCCGGGGCGCTCGGTTGGTCGTTGGCGGGCGAGGCTGAGTTTGCCTTGCAATTGGGGGCTGCCGGCTTGCAGTTGCAGGAGCTTGGGGCTGATGCTTCGGGGCCGGTACGCGTCGATTTTCTTGAAGGAGCGGTGGCGCATCGTCGTCAGCACGGCGGCGGGAGCGGCCAGATGATCGCCAAGGCGGTGGGCATCCAGCCCGGGGTTCGCCCGACTATCCTCGATGCCACTGCCGGCCTGGGGCGCGATGCCTTTTTGTTTGCCCAGTTGGGGTGTCAGGTGACGCTCGTCGAACGTCATCCACTGGTCGGTGCCTTGCTGGCTGACGGCATGGCGCGGGCGCTGAGCGATCCGGAGGTCGGGTCGATCATCGAGCGCATGCAGCTGCGCCAGGGCGATGCCATCGAGTTGATGCGGGCGTGGTCGGAGGAGGCGCCGCAGGTGATCTACCTCGACCCGATGTTCCCGCACCGGGAAAAGAGCTCGCTGGTCAAAAAGGAAATGCGCGTTTTTCGTCCGCTCGTTGGTGGCGACGACGATGCATCGCAACTGCTGGCGGCGGCGCTGAATCTGGCGACGCATCGCGTGGTGGTCAAGCGGCCGCGCAAGGCGCCTAGCGTTGATGGTCAGCCGCCGGGCTATGTCCTGGAGGGAAAGTCCAGTCGTTACGATGTTTATCCCAGGAAGGCGTTGAAGGCCAGGCCGTGAATCGGTGAAACTGTGTATATTGAAATCAGGTGGTAATACTTGATGGGCATACTGCCGGTTTTCGACGAAAGGGCGAGCATGGAATTGCTGTTGTGGCGACATGCCGAGGCGGAGGATGGCGAGGACGACTTGAAGCGGCGTCTGACGTCTCGTGGCGAAAAGCAGGCGCGGACCATGGCGGCCTGGATTCTCGCCCATCAACCCAAGGATCTGCGCGTTATCGTCAGCCCGTCTGTGCGCACCCAACAGACGGCCGAGGCCCTGAAGCTGCCCTTCGTGACCAATCGCAAAATCGGGCCGGATGCCTGTGTTTCAGAGCTGATCGCCGCTTCCGGCTGGCCGACGGCCCAGGGTTCGGTGCTGATCGTTGGTCACCAGCCCGGGCTGGGGCGCATGGCCTCGTTGTTGCTGGCCGGGCACGAGGCCGAGTGGAGCATCAAGAAGGGCGCGCTGTGGTGGCTGAGCAACCGGGTTCGCCGGGGCGAGGCGCAGACCGTGTTGCGCGCCGTGATCCCGGTTGAAATGCTGGATTAGGGCGTAGACAAGGGGCTGTCTTTGCCGTGAAATAGACTCTTTGCATCGATTGATGGAGAGAGAGATGGTCGCCAGAAAAAAGACGACGGTTAGCCCGCCGAAAAAGATCAGTAGCGAAGTCAAACCAGCTCCCCGCACCGTTCGCCGGCGCCAGGTGGCGAGCGGCGATGTAGCGCCGGTGCTCACCGAGCAAGGCATCGAGGGATTCACCGTGCGGGCTGCGGTCGACGGTGCCCAGGCGGCAAAAATGGGGGCGATGCGCGATGTCATCGCCGGCATGCCGCCGGAGGAGTCGGTCGCCTTGCTGCGCGGCCTGCTCAGGCAGCAGGGGTCGGTGATCGAAGAATTGCCGGCCAGTCCCGATGACGAGCTGGCAAAAGACTGGCGCGACGGCGGCTATCCGTACAAGAACCTCATGCAGCGGAAGAACTACGAGCGGCAGAAATACCGCCTGCAGGTCGAGTTGCTCAAGTTGCAGGCCTGGGTCAAGGAAACCGGGCAGAAGGTGGTGATCCTCTTCGAAGGCCGCGACGCGGCGGGCAAGGGGGGCACCATCAAGCGTTTCATGGAACATCTGAATCCGCGCGGCGCACGCGTCGTGGCTCTGGAGAAACCGAGCGAAATCGAACGCGGCCAGTGGTATTTCCAGCGTTACGTGCAGCATCTGCCGACCAATGGCGAGATCGTGCTGTTCGACCGTTCCTGGTACAACCGGGCTGGCGTCGAGCGGGTCATGGGGTTTTGCTCCGATCAGGAATATTCCGAATTTGTCCGTCAGGCGCCGGAGTTCGAGCGCATGCTGGCGCGCAACGGCACGCACCTGATCAAATTCTGGTTCTCGGTCAGCCAGGACGAGCAGCGCCGCCGTCCGCTCAAGCAGTGGAAATTGTCACCGATCGACATGGCGTCGCTCGACAAGTGGGGCGACTACACCAAGGCCAAGGAGGCGATGTTCTTCCATACGGACACCGCCGATGCGCCGTGGACGGTGATCAAGTCGAACTGCAAGAAACGGGCGCGCCTCAATGCCATGCGTTACGTGCTGCACAAGCTGCCCTACAACAACAAGGACACCGAGCGCATCGGCAATCTCGATCCGCTCATCGTCGGCCGGGCCAACGTGGTTTATGAGCGCGGCGAGCAGCAGGGGTTGCCGATTCTTTAGGCCTCAGGCGATTTTGATTTTGGCCATTTTTTACGGTTGACCGTAGCAATCCCGGTTGACCGTGGGATTCGGCCAGTCGGCCTAGCTGATGACGTATGAGGCGCCGCCGGTGGCGATGAGCAGGCCGGTTTCGTTCTCCAGCGTCATCTGCACCGAGGCGATGCGGCCGCCGAGACGGGTCACCCGTCCGGTGGCCGTGAATTTTTTGCCGATGCCCTGATGCAGGAAGTCGGTGCGCAGGTCGATGGTGCCGATGCGGCCGAAGCGATGACCGACCTGCTCGGTCGTTTCGCTGTTGAATTTCTCGGCGACGGCCACCGTCGCGGCCAGTCCGCCGACCGTGTCGAGCACGCTGGCGATGACGCCGCCGTGCAGGCGGCCATGCAGAAAATGGCCGATGAGGTCGGGGCGCATGGCGAAACTGATCTGCGGCGCGGCCGGGTCGAGCGACTCGACCTTGAAGCCGAGCAATTCGTTGAAACAGAGCTTGTGCTCGAAAACGTCGCGCAGCGTGGCTTCGAGACGGGTTTGCTCCTCGGCGGAGCGGCGGGGCTGGGTGGCGGTCATGGGGTCCGATAGGCCTTGAACAGGGCACGTCGCCCAGGTCGAAGGCGATTTTAACGCAGCTTACTTTGGGGATGGTGGCGGCAGTTCGGCACCGCTTGGCACGGCGAGGAAGCGCTGGCAGAAGTCGGCTTCCGGCAGCGGCCGGCCGCTCAGGTAGCCCTGGTGGATGTCGCAGCGCAGGTCACGCAAAAGCACCAGTTGCGCTGCCGTTTCCACCCCTTCGGCGACGACTTCGAGGCCGAGGTTGTGGGCCATGGTGATGATCGCCGGGACCAGCGCACTACCGCCGGCATCGTCGATCAGGGCGGTGACGAAGCTGCGGTCGATCTTCAGGCTGGTGAAGGGCAGGCGGTGCAGGTAGGACAGCGAGGAATAGCCGGTGCCGAAATCGTCGAGTGCCAGGCGGAAGCCGCGGGCGCGCATGGCGTGGAGCATGTCGACGTGGTTGCCCTCGGCTTGCAGCAGCATCGACTCGGTGACTTCGAGCTCGATTTGTTCGTGGGCAACACTGTGTTCGGCACACAGTGCGGCGACCGTCCCGGTCAGGTCGCCGGACCAGAACTGGCGGGCCGAGAGGTTGATGGCCATGTGCAGCGGCGTCGCCGACAGGCGGTTCCAGCGGGCCAGGCAGGCGATTGCCTCGGTCAGTACCCAGTGGCCGATGGGAATGATCAGGCCGGTTTCCTCGGCCACCGGGATGAAGCGGTCGGGCGGAATCCATTCGCCGTCGTCCTGCCAGCGCAGCAGGGCTTCGGCGCCGAGCAGGCGGCCGCTGGCAGTGTCGAACTTGGGCTGGTAGTGCAGGGCGAAAGCCTGTTGCTCGATGGCCCGGTGCAGGCGCAATTCGATCGAGGCACGCTGCAGCACGCGTTCCTTCATTTCCGGTGTGTGGCGGGCGACCTGGCCGCCGCCATGACGCTTGGCCACATACATCGCGGTATCGGCGTCGCGCAACAGTTGCTCGGCATCGCTGGCGTCGTCCGGGTACAGGCTGAGCCCGATGCTGGCGCCGACGTGGAGCTGGTTGCCGTCGGTGAGGAAGGGCTGGTTCAGGCGTTCGAGGAAATCGCGGGCGCGGGCTTCGGCTGCCGTCCCGTCGGCAATGGCGGTGAGCAGCACGATGAATTCGTCGCCGCCCTGGCGGACCAGGGTGTCGGTCGGGCCGAGGGCGCCGCGCAGGCGTCCGGCGACATCCTGGAGCAGGCTGTCGCCAAGCCGGTGGCCGAGCGAGTCGTTGATGTCCTTGAAACGGTCGAGGTCGATGAAGAGCAGGGCGACACGTTCTTGCCGGGCCGTCGCCTGGTGCACGGCTTCGCCCAGTTTCTCGGCGAGCAGCAAGCGGTTGGGCAGGCCGGTCAGCGGGTCGTGCTGGGCCATGAAGGCAAGTTCCTCGTCGTGCTGCTTGCGTTCGGTGATGTCGGTGACCGAGCCGGCCATCTGGTAGGCGACGCCGTGACGGTCGCGCACCGCGATGCCGCGCGAGGCGATCCAGCGGTACTGGCCGCTGCTGGCCCGGACCCGGTATTCGCAGTAGAAATAGGGCGTCAGGCCCTTGAGGTGCTCGGCGACGGTCCGGTTGTAATGGCTGCGGTCGTCGGGATGGACCAGCTCCAGCCAGGCATGGGTGTCGGGCAGGAAATTGTCGCGGTAACCGAGGATTTCGAGCAGTCGCTTGCCGACATCGAGGCGCTTGCTGACCGGATCCCACGCCCAGAAGCCGTCGTGCGCCGCCGCCATGGCCAGGCTGTAGGCGCGCTGCGTGGCCCACAGCTGGCGCAACTGAGCCTGGACGACGTAGCCGCCGATGAGGATGAGCAGGGCCAGGCCGCCGCGCATGACGAACGACGATTCCCACCACCAGAGCAGCGGAAGGAGTACGCCAAGCAGTGCGAGCAGGGCGAGGCGCGCCAATATGCCGCGATTGCCCGGGCCGGGGAGTAGTTGCTGCAGGGTATGGATGGACATGTCTCCGGAGCGTTTCTGAATTCCTGGCTGGGCGGTTGGCAACTCGCGCCGGAAGATTTTTTCCGCAGTATCACTTCGTGTTCAGGCTGCGGTCAACTCGGGAAAACTCTGCGGAAACCCCTGCGTCATCGGGCTATGTTCACGGCATGGGGAGGCGAGTCTGGCCTGCCGATAGCGGAGCCGGGCGCCAGTTTGAGGTTTCGGGCCGGGCTGGCGGAATTCTGGTGGCCGTTTTTTGCCATTTTGTCGCGTCGACCGTAGCAAATCGGCCGAACGCCACTGATGTGGGGTTCGGCCGATTCGTTGGGACATTGCGGATCAAAACCGCAATCGGATTGGCGTGCTACTTCTTGCGCGGTGCCGGCACGTCGGTACAGGTGCCATGGGCCACTTCGGCCGCCATGCCGACCGTTTCACCGAGCGTCGGGTGCGGGTGGATGGTCTTGCCGATATCGACTGCATCGCAGCCCATTTCGATGGCCAGGCAGACTTCGCCGATCATGTCGCCGGCGTTCGGGCCGACGATGGCGCCGCCGATGATGCGATGCGTTTCGGCATCGAAGATCAGCTTGGTGAAACCGTACTCGGCACCGTTGGCGATGGCCCGACCGGAGGCCGCCCAGGGGAACTTGGCGGCTTCGACCTTGCGGCCTTCCTTCTTGGCCTGGTCCTCGGTGTAGCCGACCCACGCCACTTCCGGGTGGGTGTAGGCGACGCCGGGAATCACCGTGGCGTCGAAGGCCGCCTTGTGGCCGGCTGCGACTTCGGCTGCGACGTGCGCTTCATGGACAGCCTTGTGGGCCAGCATCGGGTTGCCGACGACGTCGCCGATGGCGAAGATGTGCGGCACGTTGGTCCGCATCTGGGCATCGACGTTGATGAAGCCACGGTCGGTGACGGCCACGCCGGCCTTGTCGGCACCGATCTTCTTGCCGTTCGGCGAGCGGCCGGCGGCTTGCAGGATCATGTCGTACTTGACCGGATCCGGCGACACGCCTTCGCCTTCGAAGGTGACGTACAAGCCATCTTCACGGGCGTCGACGGCCACCGTCTTGGTCTTCAGCATGATCTTGTCGAAGCGATGAGTGTTCTGCTTTTCCCAGACCTTGACCGCATCGCGGTCCGGGCCCTGCATCAGCGCATCGAGCATTTCGACGACATCGACCTTGGCGCCCAACGTCGAATAGACCGTGGCCATTTCCAGGCCGATGATGCCGCCGCCGATGACCAGCATTTTCTCCGGCACGAAGCGCAGTTCGAGCGCGCCGGTCGAATCGACGATGCGTGGATCCTTCGGGATGAAGGGCAGATGCACGGCGGCAGAACCAGCGGCGATGATGCACTTCTGGAACTTGACGATCTTCTTGCTGCCGGTCTTGTCCTGACCGCTGCCGTCGGTGACTTCGACTTCGATGTGGTGCGGGTCGAGGAAGGTGCCGAAACCGCGCACGATGTCGACCTTGCGGCCCTTGGCCATGCCGGCCAGACCGCCGGTCAGCTTGCCGACGACCTTGTCCTTGTGGGCGCGCAGCTTGTCGATATCGACGGTCGGGGCGGCAAAGGTGACGCCGAGATCGGCCGCGTGCTGGGCTTCTTCCATGACGGCAGCGACGTGCAGCAGGGCCTTGGACGGAATGCAGCCGACGTTGAGGCAGACGCCGCCCAGCGTCGCGTAACGCTCGACGATGACCGTCTTCATGCCGAGGTCGGCCGAGCGGAAAGCCGCCGAATAACCGCCGGGACCGGCGCCGAGGACGAGCATTTCGCACTCGATGTCGGCACCGCCGGCGTGGCTGCCGGCGACCGGTGCAACGACTGGCGCTGCGGCGGGGGCGGTTTCGGTTTTTGCCTCTTTTTCCGGGTTGACCGTAGCATTTGCCCCGGCTTCAACCTTGATCAGCAACGCGCCTTCGCCGACCTTGGCGCCGAGCTGAACGAGCACTTCCTTGACCACGCCAGCGACCGGCGAAGGCACATCCATCGTTGCCTTGTCCGATTCCAGCGTACAGATCGCGTCGTCCACCTTGATGCTGTCGCCGACCTTGACGAACAGATCGATGATCGGCACTTCGGCGAAATCGCCGATATCCGGGACTTTGACTTCTACGAGACTCATGATGATCTCCTTCCCGGGTTACAGCGCGACGCGACGGAAGTCGGCCAGCAGTTGAGCGATATAGACATTGAAGCGGGTCGCCAGCGCACCGTCGATGACGCGGTGGTCTGCCGTCAGCGACAGCGGCAGGACGAGGCGCGGCACGAATTGCTTGCCGTCCCAGACTGGCTTCATGGCCGACTTGTTGACCCCGAGAATGGCGACTTCCGGTGCATTGACGATCGGCGCAAAGTAGGTGCCGCCGATGCCGCCCAGGCTGGAAATGGTGAAGCAGGCACCGGACATGTCGGCCGGCTTGAGCTTGCCGTCACGCGCCTGCTTGGCCAGATCGCCGGATTCCTGCGCCAGTTCGAAGACCGACTTCTTGTCGACGTTCTTGACCACCGGCACGACCAGGCCATTCGGGGTGTCGGCTGCGAAACCGATGTTGAAGTACTTCTTCAGCACCAGGTTGTCGCCATCGAGCGAGGAATTGAATTCCGGGAACTTCTGCAGGCCCTTGACGCAAGCCTTCATGAGGAAAGCGAGCATGGTCAGCTTGGCGCCGCCACCCTTCTCGTTTTCCTTGTTGAGCAGCACGCGGAAGGCTTCGATGTCGGTGATGTCGGCATCTTCGTGGTAAGTCACAGCCGGGATCATGACCCAGTTGCGCGACAGGTTCTGGCCGGAAATCTTCTTGATGCGCGACAGCGGCTTGACCTCGATCTCGCCGAACTTGGCGAAATCGACCTTCGGCCAGGGCAGCAGATCGAGCCCGCCGCCGAGGCTGAGTTCGCGGGCATAGGCACGGACGGACGGCGAGGCATGAACCTTGGAACCAGCTGGCAGAGCCGGGGCCAGAGCAGCGGGTGCGGTAGCAACTGCTGCGGTCGACGCCGAAACAGGGGCAGAAACCGGGGCTGCGGCGGCAGGTGCCGGAGCAGTAGCTTGCGGTGCGGCAGCCGGGGCCGAGGCACCGGTTTCAACCTTGATCAGAACCGTGCCTTCGCCGACCTTGGAGCCGAGTTGAACGAGCACTTCCTTGACGGTACCAGCGACGGTGGAGGGAACATCCATCGTGGCCTTGTCGGATTCCAGCGTGGCAATCGCATCATCAACCTTGATGCTGTCGCCGACCTTGACGTAGAGCTCGATGACCGGCACTTCGGCGAAGTCGCCGATATCCGGAACCTTGACCTCAACCACGCCACCGCCAGCCGCGGGCGCAGCGGAAACCGGAGCAGCCACTGGGGCCGGCGCCGGTGCAGCAGCCTGGGCGGCCGGAGCTGGCGCAGCGGCTGCGGCGCCACCCGTTTCAACCTTGATCAGCACGCTACCTTCGCCGACCTTGGAACCGAGTTGCACCAAAACTTCCTTGATAACGCCGTCGACCGTGGAAGGCACATCCATCGTCGCCTTGTCGGATTCCAGCGTGGCAATGGCGTCGTCGATCTTGATGCTGTCGCCGACCTTGACGTACAACTCGATCACCGGCACTTCGGCGAAATCGCCGATATCGGGGACTTTGACTTCAATGATTTGGCTCATGTTGTCTCTCCCTGATTAAACCGACATCGGGTTGGGTTTGTTCGGGTCAAGGTTGTACTTGACCAGAGCGGCAGCGACGACTTCGCGCTTGATCTCGCCGTTGTCGGCCAGCGCCTTGAGGGCAGCCAGGGTCACCCAGTGACGATCGACTTCGAAGAAATGACGCAGCTTCTCGCGGGTGTCCGAACGGCCGAAACCATCGGTGCCGAGCGTGACATACGGTGCCTTGACGAAGGGACGGATCTGCTCGGAGAACAGCTTGATGTAGTCGGTGGAGGCGATGACCGGGCCCTTGGCGCCAGCCAGCTTCTCTTCGACGTGCGACAGCTTCGGCTCCTCGAGCGGGTGCAGCAGGTTCCAGCGAGCAACATCCTGACCGTTGCGGGCCAGTTCGTTCATGCTCGGGCAACCCCAGAGGTCGGCCTCGACACCCCAGTCGGCCTTGAGCAGGTCGACGGCGGCGATCACTTCGCGGAAGATGGTGCCCGAACCGAGCAGTTGAACGCGCGGACCGGCCGATTCGCCACCCTTCTTGAACAGGTACATGCCCTTGATGATGTCGGCTTCGGCGCCGACCGGCATTTCCGGGTGCTCGTAGTTCTCGTTCATTACCGTCAGGTAATAGAAGACGTCTTCCTGCT
>PHCH01000112.1:0-5650 GCA_002840785.1 Betaproteobacteria bacterium HGW-Betaproteobacteria-4
CCGGCAGGGGGCGGTCGGGGGTCAGGATTCTGACCGTATTAATTTGTCATTTGCGGACCGGATCAACCCGCCACTCTCATTGACCATCTTTATCCGGTAGTCGCTATCTGAGAAAAGCAGAGGCAATGATCCATAATGCTGGACAGGGACGCTTTCCCGATGTAACGCCAAAAATCCAACCGTTAGCAAAGGTGACAAATGACAAAAACCTTGAAGGACAAAATCCTTGATGCCGCAATCGATGGCATTATCGGCAAGAAAAAATATCCTGCTGGTATTCGACTTAATACCAAGACCTTGATTCAGTATTTCCTTAGCGGAGACCACAAGGCATCATATTTGAAATCGTTTCTTGCAAATTCCGAGATGAATTCGAAGACGGATTACTATAAATTCGTTGTTCGTATTCCTACATCTAAAGGTGAATACGTCATTCATCCGAACGAGATTCTTGCGAAAATGCAGGAACGCCAGATAGTCTAGTACTCGTCAGGCAGCAGCACCGTGGTGTAACTGCGGTCCCACTCGGTAATGATCCAGACCTTTCCGACCTCGAGTGACTGGCAATAGCAGGAGAAGATTCGACCTCCTGACGTAACGGCATCGTCGTTCAACTGTTTGTCTTGGGCATCCAACTCGCCCCAGTCGCCGGTTGCATGACGAGATACCAACGGGAGTACATCAACCTTCCCAACGGCGACCAGATCGGCAATGCCTCTGGTCATTACGATTTGCCCAAGAGAAAACAGCATTTGAACTCCTACCTGTAAATGACCGGGTGACTATCCGGGCAATCCACAGGTAGGGTGCAACAGTAAATTACCCAACCAAACGCAAATCTGGTTTGGCGTTTTCCTTGTTCAGTCGGTCGATGACATCCTTTGCCTTGATCGAGACTGAACGCTGCTCGATGTGGGCATATCGCATGGTCGTCTTGATGTCGGAATGCCCGAGGATTTCTTTCACCTCGTAGATGTTCAGACCATTCTGGATCAGACGGGAAGCATGGGTATGACGAAGGGTATGAGCAGAGCAACCCGGCAATTCCGCCTGGTCAAATGCCTTGCGAATCGATGCCGGTCGATACCCTTTCGGTCCGCCGGAACGATTGGTGAAGACGTACTGAAAGGATGATTCACTTTTCCGACGTTCCAGAATCTGAAATACCCGGTCAGTCATGAACAGAATCGATTCATTCTTGACCTTCGGACGCCATAAGGAAATCGTCCGTTCCGCCAGATTGACCTTATTCCATTCAAGAGTGCGGATTTCACCGTGACGTGCGCCAGTATCAAGCAGCATCACGAGGAAGTCGTACTTGTCCTGCATTTCCTGCTTCAGCAACTCATGGCGTTCAGCATACGGTGCCAGTCCTTTGACTTCACGCCGAGGGTCGATTGCCTTGAGCAGTCGCTTTTCCTCGTCAAATGACAGGTAGCGTAGTTTGCTGTTATGGACGCGGATTGTCGGGAATTCCAGATCATTGACCTGATACCCCATGCGTTTGGCGTACTTCCACGAACCACGGATGACACCCATCAGGTGTTTGATCGTCTGGTTGCTGTAACCCTGACGCTGTTCCTCAATCTTCAACCGCTCGACTTCTTGAGTCGTGATTTCGTCGAAGTATCGGACATTCTTGAAGTGCTTACGCAAGTGCCGGCACATCAGCAGGATATGACCATGACTGGCAAGTTCCTTCTTTGATTCTGCATAACTGGTCAGAACCTCGTCGAAATCGGCACGATCCTTGATGCCGACGACTTCGTTGAATAACAACTTCTTCCGCCAGTCCGCCTCCATGATCTCGGCAAGTTTCTTGTCTGTGGTCTTCGATGACTTGATGAAGGTCTGACCGTTGTGCTGGAACTGGATGTACCAGAACTTCGAGTTGCCTCGTTTGATAACGCCCATGATGGATACCTCTTTGACTCGGATAACTCCACCATCCATTCCAATCGCCGATTGGGCAACGGGTCAGACCTGAATAATCAGTCGTTCAGGAGTAAGACCTTTTGGACTTCCTGCGCGTGACGATCTCTTGAATCTCACCAAGAGCAGCATCGGCAATGTTGTAGTTGTAAGTCTTGATCCCGTTCTTCTTGGTTGCTTTACGCACGGTTTTAATGCCGCACATCCCCAAGAACAGACTGAGTTGCTGCATCGGTTTGCTGGCGTAGTCATTTCGTAGGGGACTGCCAAAGACACGATCAATTTTCACTCTTCGTTTTTTGCAGACTGCAATGAATGACTTCAATCTCTCGCTGGTGAGCGTTGTCGATGTATCGAATGATGAATCAGTAAATATGCCGGCAGATTGGTACAGTTCTCGCAGCAAACGAACCCTTTCATAGACGACTTCTTTCAGTGCCTTGTCAGGTTCTCCTTGAATAACTCTCTCGAACATCTGAATCTGCTGCCTGTACTTGCCCTCGTTGTCCTTAGTAATCAGTTCTCGACTGGCACCAAGACAATAAAAATGCTCTATAAAGTAGCGTTCTAGCGCATCCTTTTCCCCATTGGAAAGTGATTTGCCGACATCTGCCTTTCGCATCAGTTCATCTACTTGCTGAGGGTCGATTACCTCAGCATCCAGAATTCGCTGTACATGTTTTGCTTGCCGTAGTGCTTCCCCTTGTTTTGCATGATCGGACCCACTGGAAGAAATCTCCGTGTTGGGTTCAATGGGTTCAACGATCCACCCGTTGTACGTCCTGAGGTCGATGAAATTTTCTCGGAGTTTGTTCTTTGATGCCCGTTGTGCAGCAAGAATGTTGCCGTAGAGGGTCAAATATGGGTCGTTCCAGTTGTAGTCCGGCATTCCGCCTATTGGTGAATACCCAGTAAGCACTTCAGGAATAATCTCGCTTTCTGCGATTTCTTGCTTGATCGGTTCAACCTCGGTTTCGAAGTTGAATAACTCAGGACTGATCCAGACTCGAACATATTTCGGATGTCGGACACGGGACAACTGCTGGTCGATATCAAAGTGCGTATTGATCCTTGCCTCAAAAAGACCATACACCCCATCCACATGTGAGACTTCTTCGGGGAATGTGATGTCGATACCTGTTCCCATGGCAGGCGATACCAGAATGATCTTGTACCTGAGGATTTCTGTCTTGATGTTGGTTAGAAACTCCGCAACTTCAGGTTTCGCAGAGTTCTCACTGGTCACGAAGAACAAAGGGAAATCTTCACCGAATTCCTGTCGTTATGGAATGGGCAATAAATCGAGGTTGATTTTTTTAGTTCGGTATAAGGCACCCATTCACCCTTTGCCGTACGTACTTCCATGCCGTCCTCTAGTGAAACACTTGAGCGAAACCCAGACTTCGTACCTTTACCATCTTGCCTATCAGGGAGATCGAGCGGTTCGTGTCCTAACTTCAACAGCAGGACAAAATCGTCTTGTGACAATACCTTGCCGAATAGGTGGATTGAACATCCCTTGCTTCCATAGAACTGCCTTGCACCGTCTTTGATCCTTGTGTCTGCCGTAGGAAATTTACGGATGAGACCCCGCAGCAAAACCTTTATCAGTTCGACATCGGCAACTGTATGTGGCAACTGAAAAATGAGTCGGAAACGATGTTCTTCTGGTGTATGACTCGCTGTTGTGTATAGCAAGCAGGCATTGTTGATGATGAACGGATCGTTCATCGCCTCTTCCAATGTCATTCCATCGTCGATGTCGGCGGCAATGATGTCCGAGCAGATAAAATTTTTCGTATTCCGGTATGACTTGGCAAACTGGAAAGAAAAGGCATGTCCCTGATTAATATGCTCTGCCAGTTGCTCTGGTGTTAGGTCCAAAGGTTTGAACCCCTCGGATTGAGACACGCCGGTCTCATTTTTATTAATGATTTTGTCGTTGATTGATAACTTCATGTTCCCTATCCCATAAACCGCCAGAGTCCAATGTGGCGGGTGATCGTTTCTTCAGGGTGTGGGGGATTGGGAACTTGGACTCCGAATTTCACACCCTGAAGATCGATCCTCTGTATTTATGGTACAGGGAAGCGGGGGATTGGGTCAGGATTCGGCGGCGACAGCACCCTTCTTCTTGGTCTTTGCGGTAGCGGTTTTTGCTTCTTCCCGCTGCTTCCGCTCAAACTGACGACGGACGTTGTAGAAGTACGTCGGCGAACCCTTTTCGGTCACGGTGGCACCTTCCATAAATGCCTGAACGATTACATCCCGAGATTCATCTTTGATCATCTCGTAGATGGCACGAGCGGCATCTGCCTTGCTTCCACCGGAGGCAATTACCTCCAGTCCCTTGGCAACGGCGATGGAATATTGCTCTTGGTTATTCGGGACCGGAGCGGACTTGGTTTCAGTGTTGGGCATACAACCTCCAAAGGCGAGTAGTGATGGTCTTGGTCTGGTCGTCATCAAGACATTCCAGACCGGCAATGTCCTCGAACATTTGAAGGCAGCAATCGACGAAATCGTCGTGATCAAGGTCAGCGCCGAAGTCTTCGGTGATGAACCGAACCAGATCGGATTCCTGTTCTGTCGTCAGCATTTTGTATCCCTCTTATTGTTCAAGGCAGGGACACCATCCAACCGATTACCTGTTAGGGCAACCGGTCAAACCTACAATAGATCATTAACACACCAAACTACGGTATTTGCCTGCAATGTGTTTTACATGCTGATTTTGAGACAATGGTTATGTGGTTGAGAACAACCCAATCAACTAATTTTAAAAAGGAAAAATCATGTCTGATGCTTATGGTTCTTTTGTGGTCAGTTACTCCAGCGATTGCAAGATCGAGCACCCTGAAATGTTGTGTGAGGCACTGAATCAATTCGTTTGGTCCAGTGACGACGAGTTGTGGGAAATCGAGGGTGGGCGTTTGTTTTATGGTTCTTATGGAGTTCAATACCCCACTACGTACCCAGAAAAAGCAGTTTTCGTTGTCCTTCAAGATGAAGAAGGTAACGAGACAAGAGTTCCATACGATCAAGCGACCATGGAGCAAAAGGATGACGCATGGGATATCGAACATGCCATTGTTTCCCTAGGTGAAATTTCAAGAATTCTTTCCCCATTCATCAATACTGGATGTCTTGAGATTTCTTGTGTGAGTTCAGAAAAATCACGATTTATAAGTTTCGAGTCTCTTTCCATCGGTTCTGATGGAAAAGTAGTGTCGGCAATCGAGAGTAGGTCTATCTGGAATGGGAAACAGACACATGAAGAGAGATATAAACCTGAGTTGACGTGTTCGGTCATAACCAACCCCCCTGTAATCTGTAATCTTCGTACCTGACCTTGAGAACCCCCGGACACCGGGGGTTTTCCTTTTGTGGATGGTGAAGTGGTAGAGATATGGTGAGAGTCCAGAGCAGTTTCGTCCCTCAGACCTTGGATAAATACCGATGTGGAATTTACGAAGGGGACTCCGAGATGAACAACTGGAACAAATTATTAGCAGTACTCGACCAACTGTTTGGTCATGGCGACAAGCAGCAATCAAGGATCAGTCAGAAGGGTCAAGGATTCGACAACAAGACTGGCGAACGGGTAATTCGAATCGAATACCGGATAAAGATGGTCAATGAGAGTGGCGGGTTGATCCGGTCCGCAAATGACAAATTAATACGGTCAGAATCCTGACCCCCGACCGCCCCCTGCCGG
>PHCH01000112.1:5854-15406 GCA_002840785.1 Betaproteobacteria bacterium HGW-Betaproteobacteria-4
CAATTCCTGATACCGTATCGATCATCGAGATCGAGGGAACCGTTGAGGTTCCACGGTGGCGTCGATGGCGATGATCCAAGCGACCCGGGGTTGGGAAGCTAGGGTATTACCATTATACGACGCCCGCTCAGGACGGCAGGCCGCCATTCTAAGCGCAGAAGGCGGCCGGTTCAATGTTCCTGTGCGGGGTCGGCCCGGTTGCTTAGGCGGTCACTGAGAGCAGCGTGGCAATCCCGCTGTTTTCCTGATCATGGCCGGCACCGTAGGCGTGCATCAGTTGCATGATTTTCATCATCAACTCGACATCGCTGTTGTTTGCCGTGGTCGTCGCGGTGGCTGTGCCGGTATCGGAGGCGGAGGTCGACTCGGTGGATTTGTCGTAGGCCATGGCTTCCTGGAAGCTGACCTTGCCGTCGCTATCGGTGTCCGCAGCTTCGAAATTGTTGACGATCTTGTTCATCAGGTCGGACCGCTGCGTATCGCTGCTGTCGGCCGATTCGAGCTGGCTGGTCAGTTCTTCCTTGGTGAAGCCGGCGTCGTCAGCTGGCGGCGGGGGTGGCATGCCGCCGGGGCCTTGCATCGGGCCGCCGAACTGGCTGCTGACTGATTCCTGCAGCTTGGCGAGAACGGTGGCGAATTCGTCTTTGGTGACCTTGCCGTCGCTGTTGCTATCGAGCGCGGTGAAGACGTCATCGGCGCTCGTGCCGCTGGTGCTTTGACTGGCGTTGGTGGTGATCTGGCTGAAGGCTGCGGCCAGATCGCTTTTTTCGAGATAGCCCTGGCTCTTGGTGTCCAGCTTTGAGAACAGCATGCTTGCCATTTGAGATGCCTGGTTGATTCCGCTCAACATGATTCGCTCCTTGGATGAAATTGACGAGATGCCTGGCCTTTGGCCAAGTAGCTTTCCTTGTGCAAGTTATCGGCCCGAACCGGGGTGTTTTGACGGCGCTTTGGGTTAATCCGGGTAAAAGAATGTTAAGAAAAACTGCATTCGTGGCGTTTTATTAGGAAAACACCGGCAAAAGCCGGAATTTTTGGGCAATTGGCGGCAAAAACCGCTCGCCGGCAATATTTGCCGATCGTTACCCGACCAGAGCAATCGGGAATGAGGTAAATCTCTGTAAATCAAGCGCTCGCAGTCGCCACCCTTGGCTATGATTCAACCGGATAATTTTGTGGGTGAAAGCCGATGGCGGCAGTTTTGCTGGTGGACGACGACGTGGAACTGGCCGAGATGCTGGGCGACTATCTGGCCCAGGACGGCTTTGTGGTGACCACGCTGCACGACGGCCTGAGCGGCGCCGAGGCGGCGCTTTCCGGGCAGTACGCCATTGCCGTGCTCGATGTGATGATGCCGGGCCTTTCCGGCGTCGAGGTCTTGCGCCGGATTCGGGCGGTCAGCGCGATGCCGGTGCTCATGCTGACGGCCAAGGGGGATGACATGGATCGCATCGTCGGCCTTGAACTGGGTGCCGACGACTACGTGCCGAAACCCTGCCAGCCGCGCGAACTGGCCGCCCGCCTGCGCGCCATCCTGCGTCGCTCTGCCCCCTCGGCCGAGCCGAGCAACGCCCCGATGGTGGTCGGCGACCTGTGCATTCGGCCGGAACAGCGTCTGGCCGAATGGGCTGGCGTCGCTGTCGACCTGACCAGCACGGAATTCAATTTACTCGAAGTGTTGGCCCGCAACGCCGGGCGGCCGGTGAGCAAGAGCGATTTGTCGGAACAGGCGCTGGGCCGGGCGCTGGTCCGTTTTGACCGGAGCATCGACGTCCATCTGTCGAGCATCCGCCACAAGCTGGGCACGCTGGCCGATGGGCGCTCGTGCATCCAGACGGTTTACCGGCAGGGTTACCAGTTGATCCGGTCCTGAGATGGGACGCCTGTTCTGGAAGTTCTTTCTCTTCATCTGGCTCGGCCAGGTGGCGGCCATCGTCGGCACCGGCGCCTTTTTCTGGTTTGAGCACCAACAGTCGCCCATGCGGGCTGATTGGCCACCCCCGCCGCCGCAGCTTGGCGAGCACCGTCCGCCGCCTCCGGAATTCGAGCGAAACGGACCGCCCCATCACTCGCCGCCACCCGACGGCAATCGACCGGGCGGCCCGCTGCCGATATTTCCGTTGATCGCCGGCCTGATCGCCAGCCTGTTCTGTGCGGTCGGGGTGGCGTGGTACTTCGCCAAGCCGATTCGCCATCTGCGCAACGCCTTCGCCACAGCAGCCGAGGGCAATCTCGATACCCGGGTGGGCAGCGCCATGGGCGGCCGGCGCGATGAACTGGCCGATCTGGGCCAGGACTTCGACCGCATGACCGAGCGTCTGCAAGCCCTGATGGCGGCTCAGAAACGCCTGCTGCACGATGTTTCGCACGAAATGCGCTCGCCGTTGGCCCGTCTGCAGGCGGCGATTGGTCTGGCCCGGCAACAGCCGGGGCGGCTTGACGATTCGCTGGCGCGCATCGAGCGCGAGGGCGAACGCATGAACGGGCTGATCGGCGAACTGCTCACCCTGTCCCGGCTCGAGGCGGGTGTTTCAGGTCCGCTGGAAAAGGTCGATCTGGGTGAGCTGCTCGCCGAGATCGTCGAGGATGCGCGCTTCGAGGGCGCGGCGCGACAGGTCGGCACCGACTACGCGGCGGCGCCGGGGCTTTTCGTTGAGGCCAATCCGGAGTTGCTGCACCGGGCCATTGAGAACGTGGTGCGCAACGGGCTGCGTTTTTCGCCGGCCGGAACGAGCCTGCAGATCGCGGCGAAACTGGAAGTTGACGGCTTGATCCGCCTGCACATCGCCGATCAGGGCATCGGTGTGCCGGAAGCCGAACTGGAGGCGATTTTCACGCCGTTTTATCGCGGGCGGAATCTGGCGACGGGGAACGGCTATGGTTTGGGGCTGGCGATTGCCCGGCAGGTGCTTTCCACGGTCAACGGGAAAATTGCCGCAAAAATGAAATCGGATGGCAGTGCCGGCCTGCTCATCGAGATCGTCCTGCCGGCCGCCGACTAAGGCCGGAACTCAGGCGAGTTCGGACAATTCCCGGTAGCGGCCGGCGTGGAACAGCAGCGGCGCGAGGTCGGGCGTTTCGCTGAAGCGTTCGACGCTGCCGACGAAAATGGTGTGATCGCCGGCGGCGTGTTCGGTGACCTTGGCCATTTCGAACGTCGCGCAGCATCCCGGAAAAAGCGGGGCACCACCGGCACCGGCGTGCCACGGCAGGCCGGCAAAGCGGTCGGCTGGCCAGGTGGCGAAGCGATTTGACAGATCCTGCTGGTCGGCGGCCAGCACATTGATGGCGTGGTGAGTGGCCCGGCGGAAGGCTTCGAGGTTGTGCGACTTGTTGTCGAGACACCAGAGCACAAGCGCCGGATCGAGCGAGACGGCGGCAAAGGAATTGACGGTCAGGCCGATGGGGTGGCCGTCCGGGTCGATGGCCGTGACGATGGTGACGCCGGTGGCATAGCGCCCCAGGGCGTTGCGCAGGGAGCGGCTGTCGTTTTGCGGTTGGGTCATCGGGTCGGGCGGATAGGCCGGAGGAAAAAGAGGCCGTATTATCCGTGCTCCCGCAGCCCGCGTCGAGGCAGAATTTGGCCGCCCAAAACCGTTTTACCGAAGACCTGATCGCCCGAGATCATGCTGCAGCAGACCCAGGTCAGCACGGTGATTCCCTATTACGCCCGCTTTCTGGCCAGTTTTCCCGATGTGCTGGCGCTTGCCGCAGCGCCGATCGACTTGGTCATCGAGCACTGGGCCGGCCTCGGCTATTACGCCCGGGCACGCAATCTGCACCGCTGTGCGCAGCAGATTGCCACGGTCCACGCCGGAAAATTCCCGGAAACCGAAGCGCAGCTGGAGGAACTGCCGGGCATCGGCCGGTCGACCGCGGCAGCCATTGCCGCCTTCGCCTTCGGGCGCCGGGCGGCGATTCTCGACGGCAACGTCAAGCGCGTGCTGTGCCGGCAATTTGGGGTCGCGGGTTTCCCCGGCGCCAAGGCCGTGCATGACCGGCTTTGGCTGCTGGCTGAAAGCCTGCTGCCGGAAAACGACATCGAGGTTTACACGCAGGGGCTGATGGATTTGGGCGCCACGCTGTGCACGCGCAGCCGGCCGCGCTGTGGCGACTGCCCGGTAGCCGCCGGCTGCGTCGCCAAACGCGATGGCCGGCAGGGCGAATTGCCGGAAGCCAAACCGCGGGCAGCCGTGCCGGAGCGAACTTCAACTTTCGTTCTGCTCACCGACGGCCAGCGCCTGCTGCTCGAACGGCGTCCGCCTTCCGGCTTGTGGGGCGGCTTGCTGGTGCCGCCGGAAGGCGAGCCGGCCGCGGTGGCGGCGCGTTTCGGGCTGGCCCTCGGCGAAGCCACGAAGTTGCCGCCGTTCAAGCATGTCTTCACGCATTTCCGGCTGACGCTGGAGCCGATGCTGTGCCAAATCGACGCGCAGTTTCAGGCGGCCGAACCGGGGCTGGAATGGGTGGAAATCGGGCGCGCTGCCGATGCCGGTGTGCCGGCGCCGATCAAAAAGCTGATCAGGCAGGTTGCCAGCGCAAGGGGCTGATGCCCCAGCGCTGGAAGGTTTCAGCCTGGACGATCTGGCCGTAATGGTTGCCGATCTTACGTGACAGGTCGACGCTGACCGGCGTCGCGACATATTGCTGCCGGCCGGTGTGGTAGATGACGCGCACGGTGGGCGTCAGCATGTTGTCGGGGTGCAGCGCCTCGACGACGGCGAGATGCCCGCTTTCGAGCAGGACCAGCGTGCCGACCGGGTAGATGCCGACGGTCTTGACGAAGGCGGCGACGAGCGCGGGATCGTATTGGAAGCCAGCCTCGTCGTAGAGCTGGCGCAGCGTGTGCGAGGGCGACATGGCGGCGCGGTAGGGGCGGTCCGAGGTCATCGCGTCGTAGGTGTCGACGATGGCGGCCATGCGCCCGGCCAGCGAAATTTCGTCGCCGGCCATGCGGTACGGGTAGCCGCAGCCGTTGTAGCGCTCGTGGTGTTCGAGGACGACCGCCACCGAGGTCTCGGACAGCCGCGTGGTGGCGTCGAGGACGGCCAGGCCTTCTTCGACATGACTCTGGACGATGGCGTATTCGCTCTGCGAAAGGGTGCCCTGCTTGGCGGTCAGGCGCGCATCGAGCGAGGCGTGGCCGATGTCCTTGACCATGGTGCCGAGCGCCAGCTTTTCAATTTCCGGCTCGGGCAGGCCCTGATGCCGGCCGAAGGCGATGATCAGCGCCGCCGTCGCCACGGCGTGTTCGGTGGCATAGGCATCCATGCTCTTGAGACGGGCCAGCGGCACGAGGGCGTCGGGGTTGCGGATGACCGAGGCGATCATCTTGCTGACAATCGGCTCGAGGTAGGCGGCATCGACATTGTTGCCGGCCTTGGCCGAGAGCATGAGGCCGCTCACCGTGTTGCCGGCTTCGTGCAGCAGGCGGCCGGCCCGCCGCCTTTCTTCGCCGAGCGAAACAGTGCGCGGCGTCGCGGCCCGTATATCGGCCAGCGATTTGAGCCTTTGCTCGATCTGGTTGATGCGCGCCATCGGCGTCGGCGGCAGGTCGATGCCGCGCGCCGTATCGATGCTGATTTCGCTGATGCCCTCTTCCTTGACCTTGGCCACATGCGCTTCGTCGCGCACGAGGAATTTCGACTGCCAGAGGGAATGGTCGAACCAGCGCTTGTGGAGGTCCACGACATACATGCCGGGCAGCAGTTGATCGATGGAAATCTTGCGGATCATGCCGGCGCTTGCGCTTATTTCGCCTCGGCCGCCTGGGCGGCGCGCTGCTCGGCTTCACGCTTTTTCCGGGCGACGCGGGCGGCGTGTTCGGCCTGCTTCTGGCGCAGTTCTTTGGCCTCGGCAGCCTTGCGCCTTTCCCCTTCGGCGGCCTTGGCGGCCTTGGCGGCTTGCGTCGCCGCCACCCTGTCCTCGGCCGCCCGCCGGGCATTCATCGATTCGGCCTGGCGCAACTCGAGCGCCGCGGCGCGTTTCGGCGCCTCTTCGGTGCTCAGCCTGGCACGCTCAAGGGCCTGCTCGCGCTTGACTTCGCGCGCCATGGCCTTGCCGTCGATTTCCAGCCGGCGGGCCTGGCGCGTCGCCTCGAGATGCTCGCGGGCAGCGGCATTGCGGCAATCGTTGATGAAAAACGTAGTCGCGCATTCGGCATTTTTCCCGGCCAGCACCTTGTCGGCGGCCTCCTGCTGCGCCCGGCTTTCGGCTTGCAGGGCCGACGCCTTGTCGAGGCGCGCCTGCCAGGCGGCTGGCTGATCGGCATTCGCCGCGCCCTCGGCGGCCAGCGCGGCAAAGGGCACAGCGAGCAGGGCGATCAGGCCGGCAACCACAGTCAGGGATCGATTTTCCATTTTCGTAACTCTCAAAGCTGGCGACGCGGCCCGGCGACGCCCAGGCGCTTGCTGGCGAACCGGCGACTATCGAGGCCATGGACGAACATGCCCGGCGTGCGCTGGTCGGTGCGGATCGGCTTGATCATGCGCTGATTCTAGCAGGCCGCCGCGCATCCTAGCCAAACTGCCTGAATGACGCGGCAAGCCTTTGTAATGTTTCAAATTTGGGCATTTTTTCCGGTTGACCGTAGCAATCGGAAAATACGCCGGAAAATCGGCATCCGGCACCCGCCTCGCTATAATCAGCCCCCTCATGATCGCCCTCCGCCAAGTCACCTTCGCCCGCGCCGGCAAACCGCTCGTCAGCTGGCACATCGCCCGCGTCGCCCAGGAAACGCCGGCCCTGCCCGATGCGGCCATCGATTTCGTCCTCGACGGCGACGTCGAACTGCGCCGCATCGAGCGCGAACTGGTCGCCGCCGAAGCCAAGGGCGACGGCGTCGCCATCGGCCACCTGCACGCCCGCTACGCCGACATTGGCGGCTACTCGGCCAAGGCCAGAGTCGCCGAAGTGCTGCACGGCCTGGGCTTCACCGATGCCGATTTTTCGCGCTCGGTCGCCGAATTCTCCGGTGGCTGGCGCGTCCGCCTCAACCTCGCCCGCGCCCTGTCCTGCCGCGCCGACCTGCTGCTGCTCGACGAGCCGACCAACCACCTCGACCTCGACGCCGTCTTCTGGCTCGAAAACTGGCTCAAGAATACGCCGGCCACCCTGCTCCTCATTTCCCATGACCGCGACTTCCTCGACGCCGTCGTCGGCCAGATCATCGCCATCGACCTCCAGCGCCTGACCCTGACCAGCGGCGGCTATTCCGACTACGAACGGGCCCGCGCCGCCCGCCTCGCCACGCAGCAATCCGCCTTCGAAGCCCAGCAACGCGAAATCGCCCACCTGTCGAGCTTCATCGAACGCTTCAAGGCCAAGGCCACCAAGGCCCGCCAGGCGCAAAGCCGAATCAAGACGCTCGAACGCATGGAAATGGTCGCCGCCGCCCACGTCGACTCGCCCTTCCATTTCACCTTCCGCCAGCCGACCGCCCTGCCCGACCCGCTGCTGACCATCGAAAAAGCCTCGGCCGGCTACGCCGATCACAAGATCATCGACCACGTCACGCTGACCCTGCGCCCCGGCTGCCGCATCGGCTTGCTCGGCCGCAACGGCGCCGGCAAATCGACGCTGATCAAGCTGCTCGCCGGGACCATCGCCCAGCAAGGCGGCGAGCGCAAGGAAGCCAAGGCCCTCAACATCGGCTACTTCGCCCAGCACCAGCTCGAACAACTGCGCCCCGACGAATCGCCGCTGCAACACCTCGTTCGCCTCGACCCGACGGCGACCGAGCAGGAACTGCGCGACTACATCGGCGGCTTCGATTTTCGCGGTGACATGGCGACGCGCGCCATCGCCCCCTTCTCCGGCGGCGAAAAATCGCGCCTGGCCCTGGCCTTGATGATCCGCCTGAAGCCCAACCTGCTGCTGCTCGACGAGCCGACCAACCACCTCGACCTCGAAATGCGCGAAGCCCTGACCTTCGCCATGCAGGATTTCGAAGGCGGCGTCGTTTTCGTCTCGCATGACCGCCACCTGCTGCGCACCTGCGCCGACGAACTGCTGCTGGTTGCCGACGGCAAAGTCACGGAATTCGACGGCGACCTCGACGATTACGCCGCCTGGCTGGCCGCCCAGCGCAACGCCGAAAAGGCACCGGAAGCCGACGTCGCCGCCGAGAAAACCGAACGCCTGGCCCAGCGCGCCGATGCCAAGGCCAACCGGCAGGCCGTGCTCGCCCAGCGGCGGCCGCTGGTCAAGGAAATCGAGCAGCTCGAGCGCAAGCTGGCCAAGTGGAACGAGGAAAAAGCGGCGCTCGATGCGCAGTTCGCCGATCCGGCCTTCTATGCCACGGTCGACCGGCAAAAAAGCGAGGAAATGCACAAGCAGGCCGGCCTGCTCGGCGAACAGATCGACGCAGCCGAAATGCGCTGGCTGGAAGTGCACGAGGCGCTGGAAGCCCTGCCAGCCATCGATTGAGCGGCCGGCAGCAAAGCAGCCGGGCTGTGTTATCTTTTCGCGACGCAACGAGGCCGATGAGCCTCTTTTTCATTCCAAGGAGCCTGATTTGAAGCGCAAACAACAGGGATTCATCAATTTCGGCACCATGACCCTGATCGTCGGCGGTCTGGCGCTCATCGGCCTGCTCTTCTATAGCGCCCAGTCCGGGCACGAACTGCCGCTGTGGCCGGCCGTTGTCGTCATCCTGGTCAATATCGTCGCGGCCGGCAAGATCCTGCTCGACACCAAAAAAGCCAAAAGCCTGGGCGCCAAGCCGCCCGAGCAAGCGACCAAACGATGAACCGGCTCGTGGTCGGCGCCCTCGCCAGCCTGACCCTGCTCGCCGGCTGCGACAAGGGCAAGAGCGGCCCCGACCCTTTCGCCCTGCTTGAAGGCGAGGGCATTTACAAGGCCGAATGCGCCAGCTGCCACGGCGCCGCGGGCGAAGGTCAGGCCGACTGGCGGACGCGCCGGGCGGACGGCAAATTGCCGGCGCCGCCCCATGACGCCAGCGGCCACACCTGGCATCACCCGATGGCGCAACTGTTCGCCATGGTCAAATTCGGCATGGTTCCGCCCAATGCGCCGGAAGGCTATGTCTCCGACATGCCGGCCTTTGCCGGCAAGCTGACCGACAAGCAGATCCACAACGTGCTGGCCTACATCGAAAGCAAATGGCCGGCCGAGATTCACGCCCGTCGGGCCGAGCGTTTTCCGCCGCAGTAATCCCACGGTCAACCGGAATAACCGGCCAAAAACAAAGCCTGCATCGGGTAAAATCGCGGTTTTTCCGAACTCGCCGCTGGAGCCAACCGTGCAAATCGTCTGCCTAGACCTCGAAGGGGTCCTCGTCCCCGAAATCTGGATCGAATTCTCCAAGCGCACGGGTATTCCCGAGCTCATGCGCACGACGCGCGACGAGCCGGATTACGACAAGCTCATGACCTACCGCCTGAACATCCTGCGCCAGCACAAGCTCGGCCTGCCGGACATCCAGAAGGTGATCGGCGAAATGGGCCCGATGCCCGGCGCCCGCGCCTTCCTCGACAAGCTGCGCGAGGATTACCAGGTCGTCATCCTGTCCGACACCTTCTACGAATTCGCCCA
>PHCH01000113.1 GCA_002840785.1 Betaproteobacteria bacterium HGW-Betaproteobacteria-4
ATATACCGCTTCAAAGCCGATTGAAAAACTCCGGAAAACTGAATGCGCCGTTCCCGTCTATTGCTCGTAGCCGCCTCCTGCGCGCTCATCTCCGCTTGTGCCTACAAGCCGAGCTTCATCAACGAATACAAGATCGATATCCAGCAGGGCAACGTCCTGACCCAGGAAATGGTCGCCCAGCTCAAGCCGGGCCAGACGCGCGATCAGGTTCGCTTCCTGCTCGGCACGCCTATGGTGGCAGACATCTTTCACCAGCAACGCTGGGACTACGTTTACCGCTACCAGAATGGCCAGACCGGCAAGGTCGAGTCGCGTAAATTCACCGTGTTTTTCGACAATGAAGGTCGCTTGGCACGCGTTGACGGCGATATTGCCGAAGGTGATTCGAGTGAACTGAATCCACCTCTCAACAAGAGCCGTCTGGTCGACCTCGGGTCGCTTTCACCGGAACAGGCCGGCAAGCCGCTGCCGCCACGCGAGTCGCCGAGTTATTACCGTCGTTTCATGGACATGTTGGGGTTTTAAGGGATGAGTGCAACACGGATTGGTGTCGTCGGGGCCAGCGGCCGCATGGGTCGCATGTTGATTGAGGCCGCGTTGAAGGATGACCAGCTGGCACTCGGCGCCGCTTTCGATCAGCCGGGCAGCCCGGCGCTCGGCAAGACGGCAGGGGAGCTGGTTGGCATGCCCTGCGAAGTGCTGGTAACTGACGATGTTGCAGCCGGCCTAAAGAATATCGACTGCCTGATTGACTTCACCCGTCCGCAAGGGACGCTGGTTCATCTCGAACTGTGTCGTCAGGCTGGCGTTGCCATCGTTATCGGTACGACCGGTTTCGAGGCCGATGGCAAGGCTGCGATTGCTGCTGCGGCCAAGGACATATCCGTCGTTTTTGCCCCCAACATGGCCGTCGGCGTCAATCTCGCCTTCAAGTTGCTCGATACGGCGGCGCGCATCCTGAACCAGGGTTACGACATTGAAATCGTTGAGGCGCATCATCGCCTGAAGATCGATGCCCCGTCCGGTACGGCGCTGCGCATGGGCGAAGTGGTCGCCAGCGCACTTGGCCGCGATCTCGAGGAATGCGCGGTTTACGGTCGCGAAGGCGTTACCGGCGAGCGCGACCCGTCTACCATCGGCTTCGCCACCGTCCGGGGGGGCGACATCGTTGGCGATCATACGGTCATGTTCTGCGGTCTCGGTGAGCGCATTGAAGTTACGCACAAGGCCAGCAGCCGCATGCCCTATGCCCTCGGCAGCCTGCGCGCGGCACGTTTTTTGGCGGGCCGCAAGAGCGGTCTTTTCGATATGCAGGACGTTCTCGGTCTGCGCTAGTTCATGAAATCGCGGCTGCTGGATAAGCAACTCCAGGAAATCTTCGGTGGCGAAGGTGAGCCGCAATTCAGACAGTTGATCGAGCAGGCCAGGGCTGCGCAGCAGAGCGCGCTGGCCGACGGCATGGAAAAGCTGGTCGGCGTCGTCGATTCCTCTTATCGCGCTTATGCCGGACTCAATCTGAGTGCCTGGCACACCAAGTTGTCGGGCGATGCGCTGGCCGACTGGAATCTGCGAGCCGGAACCGTCGAAGCCGGGCGCCAGTGGAAAGAAATGCTCGGCTATGCTGCCGGCGATATCGATAACTCCATTGCTCAGTGGCAGCGCATGCTGCACCCGGACGACTTGCGTGCCCTGCAGCTGCGGATCGATGCGCATGTCAAAAGCCAGGATCCTTATTTTCAGGCCGAGTGCCGTTTCAAGGCGCGCGACGGTCAGTGGCGCTGGTTCCTGCTGCGCGGTGCGGTGGCGGCCCGTGATGCCGAAGGCGGGCCGGTTCGCATGCTGGTTTTGCAACGGGATATCAGTGAGGTCAAGGCCGCCGAGGCGGCATTGATATCCGCCAAGGAGTCTGCCGAGGCGGCCAACAAGGCACGTGGCGCCTTTCTGGCCAACATGAGTCACGAAATCCGTACCCCCATGAACGGCATCATCGGCATGACCGAGCTGGCGCTCGATACGGAGCTTGACGCCGAGCAGCGTCATTACCTCAAGACGGTCAAGTCATCTGCCGAGGCGCTGCTGACCATCGTCAATGACATCCTCGATTTTTCCAAGATCGAAGCCGGCAAGATGGAGTTCGAGTCGCTGGCCTTTTCTGTTCAGGATACGGTGCTCGAAGCTGCTCGAGTGCTGGCCGTCAGCGCGCACAAAAAAGGTCTGGAACTGGTTGCAGACGTGCGCTCCGATGTGCCGGCGCGGATTGTCGGTGACCCGACGCGTTTGCGTCAGGTCATCATCAACCTGATCGGCAATGCCATCAAGTTTACCGAGCAAGGCGAAGTTGTCCTCGAGGTGAGCGTCGATCAGCAGACCGAGCACTCCGTTTATTTGCGGTTTTCAATTCGCGATACGGGCATCGGCGTGCCGCCCGAAAAGCAGCAGGCAATATTCGAAGCCTTTTCCCAGGCTGACGTTTCGACGACTCGTCGCTTCGGCGGAACCGGGCTTGGTCTGGCCATCAGCGCCCGCCTGGTGCAACTCATGGATGGCAAGATAACGCTCGAAAGCACGCTGGGCGTGGGCTCGATTTTCTCCTTCACCGGGCGCTTTGGTGTCGAGGCATCAATGCTGGCTCAGACCCAGGCATTCGCGGCGGTGGCGCGCTATGTTGGCCGCCGCGCCCTGGTTATCGACGACAACGAAACCGCAGGCCGCTATCTTGTCGATTTGCTTGAACGCCTCGGTATCCAGGCATCGCTGTCGGCGGATGGCCCGGCAGCTGTCGCCGCAATCGAGCGCAGCAGGTCGGTTGATTTTCCCTACGACTATGTGGTCGCCGACGCCAACATGGAGGCGCCGGCAGGTTTTGCGCTTGCCGACGCCTGGCAGAAGTCCGGTCGGGTCGAAAAGCTGCTGGTCATGCTGACCACTGAAAATCAGCGCCACGATCTGGCTCGCTTGCGTGAAATCGGCGTCTCGTCACATCTCGTCAAGCCGATCGGCGGCGCAGACCTGATTGACGCGCTGGCCCTGGCCGAGGGGCCGGAATTGTCGGAGCAGGATGAATTCATGTTGTCGCAGATCGATCTGGGCGATTTGGCCCGGGATCGTTCGTCTTCCCTCAATATCCTGTTGGTCGAAGATAATCCCGTGAATCAGGAGTTGGCGACCCGATTGCTCGAGCGTCAGGCGCATCGCGTGACCGTTGCCAACAACGGTGTTGAGGCGGTCGACCTGTTCGACAGCAGCCACTTCGACGTGATCCTGATGGATATGCAGATGCCCGTGATGGGCGGCATTGAAGCCACCGAGGCTATTCGAGCCCGCGAAATGCGTCGAAGCTGGGTGGTTTCACATGAGATGAAACCGGTCTATATCATCGCCATGACCGCCAATGTCATGGCCAGCGACCGCGACCTCTGTATGGAGGCCGGAATGAACGACTACGTCGCCAAGCCATTGCGGCCGGACGAGTTGTTTGCTGCACTGGAGCGTTGTCGTGGCGGCGGAAGTTCGGATGAGCCCATTGTTTTTGCTACCCTGTCGACCAGGAATGGCGGACAAATCGATCTGGCTGCCGCGCTGGCCGATATCGGCGAACCTGAACTGTTTGCCACGATGGCCGGCATGTTTTTGTCCGAGTGGGATACCCATTTGGGGCGCCTTGGCGCCGCGCTCGAAAGTTCTGATGCAAACGAGTTACGTATGCATGCGCACACGGTGAAGAGTCTGCTCGCCATGTTCCATGCGGAAAATGCCAGGCGTCGGGCGATGGAGATCGAGCATGCGGTGACAGACCCGGGTGTAGTTGACTGGGTGAGTTGCAGACAACTCCATGCTGCGCTGGTTGAGGAAATGAACGGCATCAAGCCGATACTTAAACGCTACGTCGATACTCGGCTAATCCCTTGAATTTGCCTGAAAAGCCTCTTTTCGGCTAAAATAGAAAGGTTAAAAAGCACGAGCGGGGAGGCGCAAGCCTTCCCGCTCGGCACATGAAAAATTAGAAATTCAAGGAGAGCCGGTCGTGTCGTTGCTGCCCTCATGGGCTACCAGGAAATCCTTACCGATCCCTCCTATTGCCGGCAGATCGTCACGTTGACCTACCCGCATATCGGCAACACCGGTTGCAATGCGGAAGATTTCGAGTCCAATGCCAATTTCGCTGCCGGTCTGGTCATTCGTGACCTGCCGCTGGTTGCTTCCAACTGGCGTTCCGAGGAGGACTTGTCGTCCTACCTCAAGAAGCACGGTATCGTCGCCATTGCCGGCATCGATACGCGCAAGCTGACCCGCATCCTGCGGGAAAAGGGCGCTCAGGCCGGTTGTATCCTGGCTGGTGAAGTGGATGAGTCCAAGGCGCTGGTGCTGGCCAAGGCGTTCCCCGGTCTTTCCGGAATGGACCTGGCCAAAGTGGTGTCAGCTAAGGAAAGTTATGACTGGACGGAAGCAGAATGGACGCTGAATGGCTACAAGCAAGCGGTCGAGCCGCGTTTCCATGTGGTGGCCTATGATTTTGGCGTCAAGCGCAATATTTTGCGCATGCTGGCCGAGCGCGGCGTCAAGCTGACCGTTGTGCCGGCTCAAACGCCGGCTGCCGATGTGCTGGCGATGAAGCCTGACGGCGTTTTTCTGTCCAATGGTCCGGGCGATCCGGAGCCTTGCGACTACGCCATCGCTGCCATTCGCGAATTTCTCGAGCGCGGTGTGCCGACCTTTGGTATCTGCCTGGGCCACCAGTTGCTGGCCCTCGCTTCCGGCGCCAAGACCTTGAAGATGAAATTCGGTCACCATGGTGCCAACCACCCGGTCAAGGACATGGATAGCGGCCAGGTGCTGATCACCAGCCAGAATCACGGTTTTGCCGTGGATGGCGATTCGCTGCCGGCCAATCTGCGGGTTACCCACGTCTCGTTGTTCGACGGTTCCCTGCAGGGCATCGCCCGTACCGATGTGCCGGCCTTTTCCTTCCAGGGGCACCCGGAAGCCAGTCCCGGTCCGCACGATGTGGCCTACCTGTTCGATCGCTTCCTCGACACCATGACGCGTGGTGTTGCCGCGCTCAATAACGCTCAATAAGCGGCACAGAGAGAGATAAAGATGCCGAAACGTACAGATATAAAAAGTGTTTTGATTATTGGCGCCGGCCCGATCATCATCGGTCAGGCCTGCGAATTCGACTACTCCGGCGCCCAGGCCTGCAAGGCCCTGCGCGAAGAGGGTTACAAGGTCATCCTGGTTAATTCCAACCCGGCGACCATCATGACCGACCCGGAAATGGCCGACGTCACCTATATCGAGCCAATCACCTGGCAGGTCGTCGCCAAGATCATCGAAAAGGAACGCCCGGATGTGCTGTTGCCGACCATGGGCGGCCAGACCGCGCTGAACTGCGCGCTCGATCTCGACCGCGAAGGCGTGTTGGAGAAATTCGGCGTCGAACTGATTGGTGCTTCCAAGGAAGCCATCGACAAGGCCGAAGATCGCCAGAAGTTCAAGGATGCGATGACCAAGATCGGTCTCGGTTCCGCCAAGTCGGCCACCGCCCACAGCATGGAAGAGGCTTACCAGGTGCAGGCGGTGATCGGCTTCCCGACCATCATCCGCCCGTCCTTCACGCTGGGTGGCACCGGCGGCGGCATCGCCTACAACATGGAAGAGTTCGAGACCATCTGCAAGCGCGGTCTCGAAGCCTCGCCGACCAACGAGCTGCTGATCGAAGAGTCTCTGCTCGGCTGGAAGGAATACGAGATGGAAGTCGTCCGCGACAAGGCGGACAACTGCATCATCATCTGCTCCATCGAAAACCTTGATCCGATGGGCGTCCATACCGGCGACTCGATCACCGTCGCGCCGGCGCAGACGCTGACCGACAAGGAGTATCAGATCTTGCGCAACGCCTCGATCGCCGTGCTGCGCGAAATCGGCGTCGATACCGGTGGTTCCAACGTGCAGTTCTCGATCAATCCGAAGGACGGTCGGATGATCGTCATCGAGATGAATCCGCGCGTGTCGCGTTCGTCGGCGCTGGCCTCCAAGGCGACCGGCTTCCCGATTGCCAAGATCGCCGCCAAGCTGTCGGTCGGCTACACGCTGGACGAACTGTCAAACGACATTACCGGCGGCAAGACCCCGGCTTCGTTCGAGCCGTCGATCGACTACGTCGTCACCAAGGTGCCGCGTTTTGCCTTCGAGAAATTCCCGCAGGCCGACTCTACCCTGACCACGCAGATGAAATCGGTCGGCGAAGTCATGGCCATCGGTCGCACCTTCCAGGAATCGCTGCAGAAGGCTTTGCGCGGTCTGGAGGTCGGTGTTGACGGCTTCAATTTGAAGACGGTCGATCCGGAAGCCATCGACGAGCAACTGGCCCGTCCGTCACCGGATCGCCTGTGGTACGTCGCCGACGCTTTCGGCGTCGGCATGTCGGTTGACAAGGTGTTCGAACTGACCAAGATCGATCCGTGGTTTCTCGTTCAGATCAAGGAGATCGTCGATCTCGAACTGGAAGTTGAAAAACGCGAATTTTCCTCGTTGACCGCAGAGGAGATCCGCTTCCTCAAGCGCAAGGGCTTCGCCGACCGTCGTCTGGCTTATCTCCTGAGCACGAGCGAAACGGAATTCCGCAATCGTCGTCACGAACTGGGCGTGCGCCCGGTGTACAAGCGCGTCGATACCTGCGCCGCCGAATTCTCGACCGATACTGCCTACATGTACTCGACCTACGAGGATGAGTGCGAGGCCAATCCGACGGACAAGAAGAAGATCATGGTCCTCGGCGGTGGTCCGAACCGTATCGGCCAGGGCATCGAGTTCGACTACTGCTGCGTACATGCCGCGATGGCGATGCGCGAAGACGGTTACGAAACGATCATGGTTAACTGCAATCCGGAAACCGTTTCCACCGACTACGATACGTCCGACCGCCTGTATTTCGAGCCGCTGACGCTGGAAGACGTGCTGGAAATCGTCGCCATCGAAAAGCCGGTTGGCGTCATCGTCCAGTACGGCGGCCAGACGCCGTTGAAATTGGCGCTGGCCCTCGAAGCCAACGGTGTGCCGATCATCGGCACGACGCCGGAATCGATCGACATCGCCGAAGACCGCGAGCGTTTCCAGAAATTGCTGCACGAACTCGGCCTCAAGCAGCCGCCCAACCGCACGGCGCGCACCGAAGAAGATGCGCTGCGTCTGGCCCAGGAAATCGGTTATCCGCTGGTCGTCCGCCCGTCCTACGTGCTGGGTGGCCGGGCCATGGAAATTGTCCATGAGCAGAAGGATCTCGAGCGCTACATGCGCGAAGCCGTCAAGGTTTCGCACGATTCGCCGGTGCTGCTCGACCGCTTCCTGAACGATGCCGTCGAATGCGACGTCGATGCACTGTCCGATGGTGACGAAGTCATCATCGGCGGCGTCATGGAACATATCGAGCAGGCCGGCGTGCACTCCGGCGACTCGGCTTGTTCGCTGCCGCCGTATTCGCTGGGCAAGGCGGTGCAGGACGAATTGCGTCGACAGACCAAGCTGATGGCCAAGGCCTTGAACGTCTGCGGTCTGATGAACGTGCAGTTTGCCATCAAGGACAACGACGTCTACGTGCTGGAAGTCAATCCGCGTGCCTCGCGCACGGTGCCCTTCGTTTCCAAGGCCACCGGCCTGCAACTGGCCAAGATCGCCGCGCGCTGCATGGCCGGGCGCAGCCTCAAGGACCAGGGTGTGACGAAGGAAGTCATCCCGCCCTATTTTTCGGTCAAGGAAGCGGTCTTCCCCTTCGTCAAGTTCCCCGGGGTCGACACCATTTTGGGCCCGGAAATGAAGTCGACCGGCGAAGTCATGGGCGTTGGCGTCACTTTTGCCGAAGCCTTCGTCAAGTCGCAACTGGCCGCCAGCGTCAAGTTGCCCTTCTCGGGCAAGGTCTTTCTGTCGGTCAAGGACGGTGACAAGGCGAAGGCCATCGAAATCGCGCGCCACCTGCACGAGGCCGGCTTCCATCTGGTCGCTACGCGCGGTACGGCACACGCCATCGAAGCGGCTGGTCTGCCGGTGCAGTTGGTCAACAAGTTCACAGAAGGTCGTCCGCACATTGTCGACATGATCAAGAACAACGAGATTTCGCTGATCATCAATACCGTTGAAGAAAAGCGTTCGGCGATCAACGACTCGCGTTCCATCCGTACTTCGGGCCTGCAGGCGCGGGTCACGATGTACACGACGATCTGGGGTGCCGAGGCTGCCGCGGAGGGGATTCGCAATCACGGTGAGCTGGTGGTTTATCCTATCCAGGCCTTGCACACGCAACTAAACTGAGACAAACCTGAAGCCGCCGGGTAGCTCCACTGGGGCGCCGGCGGTTTTGCTTTTGCTGGAAGACGATATGAGCAAAGTTCCATTGACAGTACAGGGTGCCGAGAAACTGCGCGAAGAGCTGCATCGCCTGAAAACGGTTGATCGCCCCTGGGTGATCGCGGCTATCGCCGAGGCGCGTGCCCATGGCGACCTCTCGGAAAATGCCGAATACGATGCCGCCAAGGAGCGCCAGGGTTTCATCGAAGGACGCATTCAGGAGGTCGAGGGCAAGTTGTCGCATGCCCAGATCATCGACCCGAAGCTGCTCGATGCCGATGGGCGCTGCGTGTTCGGCGCGACGCTCGACCTCGAGGATCAGGATAGCGGCGATGCAGTAACCTACCAGATCGTCGGTGAGGACGAAGCGGATATCAAGGGCGGCAAGATTTCGGTCAATTCGCCGATTGCCCGGGCGCTGATCGGTAAATACGCCGGCGATATTGCCCAGGTACAGGCGCCGGGTGGTATCCGGGAATACGAAATCATCGACATCCGCTACGAATAATTTTCGTGCGCCCCGTCTCCGAAGCCCTCTACCTGTTCACCATAACCCTGTGGGTGGGCGGCCTGTGGGCCATCGGCTACATGGCGGCACCTGTTCTCTTCGTCAGCTTGGGCGACCGGCAACTGGCCGGGCTGGTGGCCGGCAAGTTGTTTGCCTTGATCGGCTGGGTGGGGCTGACCAGCGCAGCCTGGTTGGTGGTGTTTTTGATTTCGCGCTGGGGTGGGCAGGTGTTCAGGCGTAGCGTTTTCTGGCTGGTGGTCGTGATGGCCCTGCTGACAGCGGCCAGCCAGTTCGGCATTCAGCCCTTGATGGCGCAACTCAAGCTCGATGCCTTGCCGCGTGAAGTCATGGAAAGCGTCTTGCGCGACCGATTTGCCACGTGGCACGGTGTTTCCAGCATTCTCTACCTGGCGCAGAGTATGCTGGGCTTGTGGCTGGTGATGTGGAGTGGTCGCGGGTTGCGGTGATCAGCCCTGGAAAGCGCGTTTGCTCTTGCGCGGCGCTACCGGTGCCGGTTTTTTTGATTTTGGAGCTTTTTTCGGGTTGACCGTAGCATCCTCGGCGGCTTGCGGGCGATAGACCACCAGCAGCTTGCCGATGTGCTGGACCGGGGCAGCGCCGAGTTGGGCGGGCTGTCACCATAGACGCGAATCTTGATCAGCTGGTGGGCCTTGAGGCAGGTCTCGATTTCCTTCAGTACGCTATCGGTGAGGCCGTTTTCGGCAATCGCCACGACAGGATTCAGGGCGTGGGCCTGGGCGCGCAGTTCGCGGCGCTGGGCCGATGTTATTTGCAGCATAGTCAACCTTTCAAAAACGGCATTTTACCCGAATGAAAAGAACCAGAACCAGCAAAGCTTGGATGCGCGAGCATGTCAATGATCCTTATGTTCAGCTAGCGAAGAAGGAAGGCTGGCGTTCACGCGCCGCCTTCAAACTGCTGGAGATCGACGACAAGGACAAGTTGCTCAAGCCGGGCGAGGTCGTCGTCGACCTTGGCGCAACGCCGGGTGGCTGGTCCCAGGTCGCTTCCCGGCGGGTTGGCGATACCGGCATGGTGATCGCTCTCGATCTTCTCGAAATGGAGCCGATTCATAACGTCCATTTCATTCAGGGCGATTTTCGTGAAGACGAGGTGCTGGATCAACTCGAAAAACACGTCGGCAATCGTCGGGTAGGGCTTGTAATGTCCGACATGGCACCCAATATGTCAGGGGTGCCGCTGGTTGATCAGGCGCGCATCATGCATCTGGCTGAGTTGGGCCTGGAGTTTTCCAGGGCGCATTTGAAACCGGATGGCGCTTTTCTGGTCAAAGTTTTTCAGGGAACGGACTACGAAACGTTTTTGCGGCAGATGCGGGAAACCTTCAAGACCGTCGTCGTGCGCAAGCCGGACGCTTCCCGTGATCGCAGTGCCGAGCTTTATTTGCTCGGACGCACATTGCGCTGAGAGTTTTGTTTAGAATGGCATTTTTATCGCTCGTCGCTGTAGAAGGAGAGCAAGCTTGAACAACATGTTCAAAAACCTGGCCGTCTGGCTGGTCATCGGCCTCGTGCTGATGACGGTGTTTAACCAGTTCAACAGCCGTCAGGTTGCGACCGGGTCCGTCGAATATTCCCAGTTCATCGAGGAGGTCAAGGCCGGCCGCATTGCCAAGGTGGTCATGGAGGGCCGTACACTGAAGGCGACGACAAGCGAAGGAAAACGCATCGTTTCCTATGCGCCGCCTGATCTCTGGCTGGTTTCCGACCTGCTGCAGAGCGGAGTCAAGATCGAAGCCCGGCCGGAAGAGGAGCCGTCCTTCCTGATGAACCTCTTCGTCAGCTGGTTCCCGATGTTGCTCCTGATCGGCGTCTGGGTTTTCTTCATGCGCCAGATGCAGGGCGGTGGCAAGGGAGGCGCTTTCTCGTTCGGCAAATCGAAGGCCCGGATGACCGACGAGGCGCAGAACACCATCACCTTCGCCGATGTTGCCGGTTGCGATGAGGCTAAGGAAGAAGTGCAGGAAATCGTCGATTTCCTGCGCGATCCGTCCAAGTTCCAAAAGCTCGGCGGCCGTATTCCCAAGGGCGTGCTGATGGTCGGCAACCCGGGGACCGGCAAGACTTTGCTCGCCAAGGCCATCGCCGGCGAGGCCAAGGTGCCGTTCTTCAGTATCTCCGGCTCCGATTTCGTCGAAATGTTTGTTGGCGTCGGCGCGGCCCGCGTTCGCGACATGTTCGAAAATGCCAAGAAACACGCGCCGTGCATCATCTTCATCGACGAAATCGACGCCGTTGGTCGCCATCGCGGCGCCGGCCTCGGTGGCGGCAACGACGAGCGCGAACAGACATTGAATCAGTTGCTGGTCGAGATGGATGGTTTTGAAGGCCACTCCGGCATCATCGTTATTGCTGCGACCAACCGCCCCGATATTCTCGATCCGGCACTGCTGCGCCCAGGTCGCTTCGACCGTCAGGTCGTCGTGCCGTTGCCG